>NZ_JBFBIV010000026.1:0-113020 GCF_040702025.1 Streptomyces sp. NPDC088194
GTGCGGAGCGTGCTCATCGTGTCGAAGGTGTGCCGGTCGGAGTACCCGAAGGGGTAGCCGCCGACCCGCACGGTGTCGATCAGCCCGCGCAGCACCGCCCGCAGGCCCGGCTGGAGCAACTCCCCGTGCGCGCGCACCATGTCGTCGCACAGCTGCCAGATCTTCTCCACCGGCAGCGCCGCCGCCGTCGCCGGGTCGGCCATCGCCGCGTGGCGGATGTGCCGCGGATCGTCCTCGACCGCCGCCCGCACCACCAGGTCGTTCATGCTCAGGTAGGAGCGGTTCAGCGCCGCGCACTGCGGCGGCAGCGCCCCGACCCGGGTCGGCTGCACACCCAACGCGTCGACCAGGCACGGCACTTCGACGGTGCCGTGGGCGGGCAGGTTGTCGATCAGGCCGCGGTTGGTCACGTTGCCGTAGACCGTGCGGGGCGTGCCCGTCACGATGCTGTGCACGATCTGCGGCGCGTACTCCATCGTGCCGGCCACCGGCAGCGGGGTGCCGGCCGCGAGCGAGTCGCGGGTCTTCTCGTACTCCGCCACGTTGTCGGCCACGATGTCCAGGTAGGTGCCGATCGGCAGCCGCAGCCGCTCCACCTCGCTCGCGTGGCCGAGATACCACGGCACGTACTCCGAGGAGTGCTCGCTGGTCTCGGTCGGGTAGTAGCCCAGCCGCCGGTACATGTCCACGCGTACCCGGCGGCGCAGTTGCGGGTCCCGCTCGATCAGCGCGTCGAGCCGCGGGTACACGCTCTCGCCCTGGTGCTCGAAACGCAGCACCCACGCCTGGTGGTTGACGCCGGCGGCCTGGTAGCGGACCTCCTCGAACGGCACCTCCAGCAGCTCGCACAGGTCGTGCATCGTCCAGTACACCGAGTGGCACAGGCCGACCACCCGGGTCAGCCCGGTCGCCTCGGCGAGGTACTGGACGTTCATCGCCATCGGGTTGGTGTAGTTCAGCAGCCACGCGTCCGGGCACACCTCCGCGATGTCCTGCCCGAGCGCCTTGAGCAGCGGGAAGGTGCGCAGCGCGCGGAAGATGCCGCCGACGCCCAGGGTGTCGCCGATGGTCTGCCGCACCCCGTAGCGGGCCGGCACCTCGAAGTCGGTGCGGGTCGACTCGCCCATCCCGACCTGCACGATGTTCACCACGAAGTCGGCGCCGGCGAGCGCCTCCCGGCGGTCGGCGTGCGCGGTGATCCGCGGCCCGGCGCCCAGGTGCGCGGCGATGTGCCGGGCCGCGCCCTCCGCGGTCGCCAGCCGCTCCGCGTCGATGTCGTGCAGCGCGATGTGCACGCCCTTCAGCTCCTCGAAGGCGAACAGGTCGGCGAGCAGCCCCTGGGTGAACACGACGCTCCCGGCGCCGATGAACGCGATCTTGGCAGTGGTGGTGGTCACGTGCTCTCTCCGTGGTTCTGCCCCGGGTCCGGGGCGGTGGTGCGGGACGCGGCCAGCGCCTCGTCCCAGGTGGGCTGTGCGCCGGTGCCGCCGTACGCGCGGGTGGACAGCGCGCCGCAGGCCGCGGCGAGGGCGAGCGCGCCTTCGAGGGGCAGGCCGGCCAGCATCCCGGCGACGAACCCCGCGTCGAAGCTGTCGCCCGCGCCGACGGTGTCCAGCGGCGTCACCGGCACCGCGGGCGTACGCAGCAGGGCCGTGCCGTCGTGCGCGAGCGCTCCGTCGGCGCCGTCCTTCACCACGACGGTCGGGCCCTGGCCGGCCAGCGCCGCGGCCGCCCGCTCCAGGTCGGCCGCGCCCGAAAGCGCCCGCGCCTCCTGGGCGTTGGGCAGCAGGTAGTCGGTGACCGGCAAGGCGGCCGCGAGGCCCGCCGGGTCCCACCGCCCCTCCGGGTCGTCGTTGGTGTCGAGCGAGGTGGTCGCGCCGTGCCCGCGGGCGGTACGGAACAGGTCCGGCAGCGCCGCGGCGAGCTTCGGCATCAGGAAGTACGAAGCGGCGTGCACATGGCGGCAGTCGGCGAGCAGCGCGGCCGGCACGTCGTCGCCGGTGGTGGCGGCCAGCGTGCCGGGCGCGGTGAGGATGGCCCGGTCGCCGCCCCGCTCGCCCGGCCCCGCGGCCCGGTTGAGGACCGCGGTCAGCGGCGACGGCAGGCCGGGGTCCTCCCGCAGCGCGTGGGTGTCCACCCCCCGGGCGGCGAGCGCGGCGCGGACGTACGCGCCGGTGTCGTCGGCGCCGATCCGCCCGGCGAAGGCGACCTTCAAGCCGAGCCGGGCCGCGCCGCAGGCCATGATGGCCGCCGAGCCGCCCAGCGTGAGCAGCCCGGTGGAGACCAGTTGCTCGCGCTGCCCGAAGGCGAGCGGCCCGGTCAGCGGGCCGACCACGACATCGGGGTTGACGTCCCCGACCACCAGCAGGTCGAACGTGGGTGGCATCGGATCAGCCCTTCAGGCCGCTGGAAGTGATGGACTGGATGAACGACTTCTGCGCGCCCAGGAAGGCGAGCAGCACCGGCAGCACCGTGACGACGTTCCCCGCCATCACCGCCGACCACTTGGTGTGGTGCTGCCCCTGGAAGGTGGTCAGCCCCAACTGGAGCGTGTAGTGCACGTCGTGGTTGATCGCGATCAGCGGCCAGGTCAGGTCGTTCCAGGTGCTGAGGAAGGTCAGTACCGCGACCGTGCTCAGCGCCGGCCGGGACAGCGGCAGCACCACCGACCACAGCACCCGCAGCCGCGAGCAGCCGTCGATCCAGGCCGCCTCCTCCAGCTCCCTGGGCAGCGACAGGAAGAACTGCCGCAGCAGGAACACCGCGAACGGCGTGACCAGCGACGGCACGATCAGCGCGCCGAGCGAGTCGATCAGCCCGAGCCGCTTCATCACCAGGAACGTCGGGATCATCGTCAGCTGGAACGGGATGGCCATCGTGGCCAGCATCGTCACCAGCAGAATCCGCGACCCGGCGAACCGCATCCGCGCGAAGGCGTACCCGCCCAGCGCGCCGAAGACCAGGTTCGAGGCGACCGCGGACACCGACACGATCAGCGAGTTGGCGAACCAGCGCGGGAACATCGCGTTGCCCAGCACGTAGCGGTAGCCGCTCAGGTCGATGTGCGAGGGCCACAGCGCCGGCGGGAAGCGGTTGATCTCCGCGTCGCTCATCACCGAACTCAGCAGCAGCCACACCAGCGGTATCGCGAACAGCAGCGCCAGCGGGGCCAGTGCCAGGTGCCAGGCGCTGAACGGCAGCAGCCGGCGGGCCCGGCCGCCGGGCGGGGCGGCGGACGGCGTGTCCGAGTCGGGGACGGCACGCGCGGGCGCCGAGGTCGCGGTCATCGGGTGGCTCCTTCCAGGCGGTCCGTGCCGCGGCGGCGCAGCAACCGGGTTCCCGCCGCGAGCACGAGCAGGGCCACCGCCAGGACGTACGCGGCCGCCGCCCCGTATCCGGCGGTGAAGTTCTGGAAGGCCATCTCCCAGATGAAGTAGACGATCACCGTCGTGGAGCCGAGCGGGCCGCCCTTGGTGGTGACGTACACCAGGTCGAAGACCTGCAAGGACTCGATCACCTGCCACACCAGCAGGAAGACGTTCACCGGGGTGAGCGTCGGCAGCACCACGTGCCGCAGCAGGTGGCGCCGGCCGGCGCCGTCCAGCCGGCCCGCCTCCAGCAGCTCCGGCGGCACGTCCTGCAACGCGGCGAGGTAGACCACCAGGCAGAAGCCGGTGCCGCTCCACAGCGAGATCGCCACCAGGACGTACAGCGCCTGCCCGGGGTCGGTGAGGAAGCCCTGCGCGGGGATGTGCAGCGCGTGCAGCACCGAGTTGGCCGCGCCGAACTCCGGGTCGAGGATGAAGGAGAACAGCACGCCCTGCGCGGTCGCCGAGATGACGAACGGCACGAAGATCAGCGTCCGGTACAGGCCGACCAGCCTGATCCTGCGGTTCAGCGCGAGTGCCAGCACCAGCCCGAGGGCCATGCTCAGCGGCACGTACAGCGCCGTGTAGATGAGCGTGTTGCGCACCGCCTGGCGGAAGTTCGGGTCCTGGGTCAGCGCGTGGTAGTTCTGCAGCCCGACCCAGCGGCTGGGCGTGACCAGGTCGTCGGCCTGGAAGGACAGCAGCAGCGACCAGATCACCGGCAGGACGCTCAGGCCGAGGATGACCAGCACCGAGGGCATGACGAACGCCCACGCGGCGGTCGACTCCGAGCGCCGCCGGCGGCGTCGGGCCCGCCGCAGCTCGGCGTCGGTCGGGGCGCCGGCGGGCAGGGTGAGCGGGGTGGGAAGGCGAGGCATGGGTCCTCCTCAGCGCGGGATGAGCAGAGCGGCGTTGGACTGGCGGGCACAGTCGTGCATCGCCTTCGCCGGGGTGGCGCGGCCGAGCAGCACGCTGACGATCGCCTGGCCGAGCGCTGCGGAGATCTGCGGGTAGGCGGCGTGGTTGGGGCGGACCCGGGCGGTCTCCAGGGCCTTGGTGAACACCGTGAGCGCCGCGATCTTGTGGGACTGCGCGATCCACTGCGGTGTCGCCTCGGTGGCCCGGCTCAGCGGCAGGCTGCCGGTCTTGATGCCCCAGCGCACGTCCTGTGCGGGCTGGATCAGCCAGGACACGAAGGTACGGGCGGCGGCCACCCGGGCGGAGCCGTTGTCGAACAGCGTCCAGGTGTCGGGTCCGGCGATGGTGATGGGCTTGCGGCTGTAGCTGGGCAGCGGCACCACCTGGTAGTCGATCTTCGCCTGGATGATGTCGGGCAGCGCCCAGGGGCCGGCGACGACCATGCCCATCCGGCCGGAGTTGTAGACCTGGTACATCTGCTCGCTGCCGGGCTTCGGGTCGACGTAGACGCTGCGGTCCTTGGCGAGCGCGGCGACGGTCTCCAGGGCCTTGACCCCGCTGTCGGCGAAGCCGATGCTGTGCCCGTCCGAGGCGACCACCTCGCCGCCCAGGTCCCAGACCATCGGCCACAGCCGCCAGACCGTGTCCTCGTCGCCCACGCCCGGCCAGCCGGTGCCGAACACCCCCGCGCCGGTGTCGCTGAGAGCCTTCGCGGTCTCGGTGAACTCCTGCCAGGTCCAGCCCGGTCGCGGCAGTGCCAGGCCCTTCGCCGCGAACAGCTTCTTGTTGCAGATCACGGCGAGCGAGTCCAGCACGGCGGGCGCGGCGCGCACCCGGCCGTTGACGGTGACGGCGTCGCGGGACGCCGGCCAGAACCGGTTCCACGGTGTCGGCCCGTTCCGCACGGTCGCGGTGAGGTCCACGACCTTCGGGCTGCGCGCGACGCTGGCCAGGTCGGAGCCGAAGATGTAGGCGATGTCCGGATACGAGCCGGACGCCAGGGCCGCGGTGACCTTCTGGAGCATCGAGTCGGACAGCACGCCGCCGCCCGGATCGACCCTGATCGTCGGGTGGGTCCGGTTGAACTCGGCGACGAGCCCCTCGATCGCGGCTCTGCCGACGTCGGTCTGACCGTGCCACAGCTCGACGGTCACCCGGCCGTCCTTGCCGACGCCGTCACCGTCGCCCGCACCGCACGCGGACAACAGCGGCCCCGCGCCGGCCGCGGCGGCCACCGCGGCGCTGCCGCGCAGCAGGGTGCGGCGCGAGGGCCGGTCGCGCCCGGACGGCGGTTGTGGCCCGGTCATCGGGACCTCCTGGGAGACGGACAAGGCAGAGGCATGGGACACCACCGGATCGCGGAACGGAGCGGACGGGGAGCGGAGGGGACAGGGGAACGGCCGGCGGACGTGCGGAACGCCGCCTGGAGGGACGCGTGGAGGAAGGTGTGTCGGAAGGAGCTGGGGAGGGGACGGCCGGGGGAGCGGCGTGATGAGCGGATGAGCGGGCGCGAGGGCGTACGAGGACGCCAGGGCGAGGGCCGCGAGAGCGGCGGGCGGCGGCGAGAGCGCCGAGGTCGAGCAGGAGCAGGAGCAGGAGCAGGAGCAGGAGGCGGGGAGGCGGGCGGGCGGCACGCGTGCGGGCGCCGGGGCATCGGCACGCGTGCCGCCCGCCGCGGACGTCAGCAGGTCTGGCGGACGTAGCCCTTGCTGCCGGCCGGAGAGACGTCCAGGTCACGGCGGACGACGCTCAACTCGTCGCCCCAGCCGGAGCACGCCTTCTGCAGCCCCTTCGCGGTGTACTCGATGACGATGACGTGGTCGCCGAACGCGGCGGTGTAGTCGCCGCACTCGTCGTACGTCCCGCACTCCTCCGCGACCGCGAAGTCCAGTCCGGTCTTCGCCCGGTCGCCCGCCAGCTCGGAGGTGTTCTTCTGCGCGATGGCCAGGCCGTCGGCGTGCGCGTGCGCGGACAGCAGGGTGATGTACGCCTCCGCCTCGGCGGAGGTCAGCAGCTTGCCGGAGCGGCTGTAGCTGTCGTAGTTGTCGGGCTCGATCGCCTGGTAGCCCTTGGCCGCGCAGTCGTCGATCCAGCCGTCGACCTTCTCCGCGATCCGCTGCCGCTTGTCCGCGGTGCTGGTGTCGAGCAGCGCCTCGCCCCAGTCCTCGTCGTAGACGACCTTTCCCTTGGCGTCGTGGAGCAGGAGGTCGGAGTCCCAGTCGCCCTCGGCGCCAGGCTGTGCCTGGAACGCGTTGACGTAGCAGATGTTGTACAGCCCGGCGGCGGGCGGGTCGGTGTGGTCGCGGCTGACCACGCTCACCCCGGCGGGCGGGGTGTACGCGCCGCCGATCTGGTAGTCGAAACCGGCGTGGGCCGGCGGCGGTGACACCGCTTCGGACGCCGCGCCGGCCTGGTCCATCGCGAGCGACGGGACGAGTGCGGCGGCCAACAGCGCCGGAAGCGCGGTGAGTCGGAGAGCGGAACCGCGGTCGATGCGCATCATCGAGCTCCTGATGATGGAGGGTACGTCCCCGCCTCGGACCCTGCTCGGTGGTCCTGGCGACTTTGTCCGGGCTTGCGGCGCAACTGCGGGCCGCTTACCGGCTAGGCGTACCTCTGGCGCCGGTACTCGTATTCCGGCGCTTGCCCGGGAGTAAATCGCGCAGATTCCCCCGTGTCAACCGCGCGTTTCTGCGCAGTTGGGGCACGTACGAGTCAAGAACGCGCAGCGCGCCCCGAGTTCCGCGCACGGACCCGCCCGATCCCGGGGGGGAAGCGGTGCGTCCACGACGGCTGCGGGAAGGATAAGCGTATGGACACGCAGGAGATCTACCGGGACCGCTGGATTCGCTGCACGCCGGACGCTGTGCGCATCCGCGGCTACTACTTCCCCTGGGGCACCAAGGCCGTGCGCTACGCCGACATCCGCGACGTGCGGCGGGTGACCCTCGGCCTGCTCAGCGGTCAGGCGCGGATCTGGGGCACGTCGAGCCCGACGATATGGGCGAGCCTGGACCCGGGCCGGCTGGGCAAGAGCGAGGGGCTGCTGCTCGACGTCGGCAAGCACATCCGCCCGTTCATCACCCCGGACGACCCGGCCGCCGTCGAGGCCGCGATCCGCGCCCGTATCGCGCCGGAGCCGGAGACGGATGGCAAGGTGTGAGCGGAGGAGAGGTGTGAGCGGTGGACACGCCCCCGGGGCGACGGCGCGATCGATGTGAGCGGGTGAGGCGATGACCACGGGCGGAGCCGAGCGGCACGGCGCGGTCAACGCGCTCACCGACGTCGCCGGCCTGCGGGTCGGCCACGCGCAGCGCGCCGGCGACGGGTGGCTCACCGGCACCACCGTGGTGCTGGCCCCCGAGGGCGGCGCCGTCACCGCCGTGGACGTGCGCGGCGGCGGCCCGGGCACCCGCGAGACCGACGCGCTCGACCCGCGCAACCTCGTCCAGCGCGTCGAGGCGATCGTGCTGACCGGCGGCAGCGCCTACGGCCTCGACGCGGTCGGCGGGGTGATGGCGTGGCTGGAGGAGCAGGGGCGCGGCTTCCGTGTCGGCGGCCCCGGCCAGGTGGTGCCGGTGGTGCCGGCCGCCGCGCTGTTCGACCTCGGCCGCGGCGGCGACTGGTCGGCCCGCCCGGACCGGGCGATGGGCCGGGCGGCGGTGGAGGCGGCCGCCGCGACACCTGAGGGCGCGCCGGTCGCGCAGGGCTGCGTCGGCGCCGGCACCGGCGCGGTCGCCGGCGGCCTCAAGGGCGGCGTCGGCACCGCGAGCACCGTCCTGCCCGCCGGGACCACGGTGGCCGCGCTCGCCGCGGTGAACTCCTCCGGGTCGGTGGCCGATCCCGACACCGGTGCCCTGTGGGGCGCCCTCCCGCGGTGGGCCGACGAGTTCGGACTCGACGGCTCGCCGCTGCCCGCGGACGTCCACGACCGGGCCCGGCAGCGGTTGGCCGCCGCGGCACGGCGGCCGCCGCTGAACACCACGCTCGCCGTGGTCGCCACCGACGCCGTACTGACCCGCGCGCAGGCGCAGAAGCTCGCCGGCGCCGCCCACGACGGGCTGGCCCGCGCGGTCCGCCCGGTGCACCTGCTCTCCGACGGCGACACGGTCTTCGCGCTGGCCACCGGACGGCGGCCGCTGCTGACGCCGGACGCCCTCGCGACCACGGACCCGGCCTTCGGCGTCCATCTGGCGGCGGGCGCCCTCGACGCGGTCCTCGCGGCGGGCGCCGACGTCCTCACCCGCGCCGTGCTGCACGCGGTGCTGTCCGCGGAGGGCGTGCGCGGGCCGGGCGGGGACTTCCCCGCCTACCGCGAGCTGTACGAGATCCCTCGGGCGGACGGCGGCTGACACCGGTCGCCGGCACCGGCCGGTGGCCCCGTCCGCCGGCACCGTTCGCGGCCCTTCCGCCCGATCGGCGCCCATCGGTTCCGCCGACCAGGGGGCACCGGGCGGCAGCGGGTGACGCGGCGGCGCCGGCGCCGTTGGTACGGGTGGACGCGCGGGCGGCGCCACCGCACCACCCGCGCGCACCGGTCCGTGCGGTCCACCGTCGCGAGGGAGCCCCCTGCCATGACCGACCTGCCCGCCGACACCGCGCTGCCGCCGGCGCCGGCCGCTCCCGCGATCGGCGCCTCCTCCACCTCGGACACTTCCTCCACGGCGTCGGCTTCCTCCGCCTCCTCCCGCCGGCCGCGCGTGGGCGCGGTCCTCCCGGCGGTCCGCCGCTCCTGGTTCGGCGTCGGCTTCGGCACCGGTCTCGGCGCGGTGCTCGCCTGGATGCTGGTGCGGACCGTGCTGCGGATGAGCGAGCTGCTGACGCTGCTGCTGCTCGCGGTCTTCATCGCGGTCAGCCTGGAACCGGTCGTGGCCTGGCTGTGCCGGCGCGGGATGCGCCGGGGGCTGTCGGTGGCGGCGGTGGCGGCCGGGCTCGCCGGTGTCCTGGCGGGCTTCGTGGCACTGGTGATCCCGCCGGTCAGCGCCGCGATCACCGCGCTCACCGACGACGTGCCGCGCTGGCGCAGCCAACTGCACGACCACCACACCACCTTGGGCCGCCTGGAGGAGCACTACCACGTCATCGAGAAGGTCCGGCAGCGACTCGGCTCCGGCGGGGGCGCGTCCGAGATCGCCGGGGGAGTGCTCGGCGCCGGGCAGCTCGTGGTCAGCGCGGTGGCCTCCACCGCGATCGTCATCACTGTCACCCTCTACGTGATGGTGGCCCTGCCGACGATCAAACGGTTCTGCTACCGCTTCGTGCCCGGCACCCGCCGGACCAGGGCCGAGTCGGTGAGCGAGGAGATCCTCAGCCGGGTCGGCCGCTTCATGCTGGGCAACGTCGCCACCTCGGCGATCGCCGGCGCCGCCACCTTCATCTGGTGCGAGACCACCGGCGTGCCCTACCCCGCCGCCCTCGGCTTCTTCGTCGCCCTCATGGACATGGTGCCGGTGATCGGCTCGACCATCGGCGGGGTCGCGGTCAGCCTGGTCGCCCTGTCGGTGTCCCTGCCCGTGGCCCTGGCCACCGCCGCGTTCTCGATCGCCTTCCGCGTCGCCGAGGACTACCTGATCATGCCGCGGGCGATGAAGTTCGCGGTGGACGTCCACCCGGTCGTCACCGTCGTCGCGGTCCTGATCGGGGGGAGCCTGCTCGGCATCGTCGGCGGGCTGGTGGCGATCCCCGCGGCGGTGGCGCTGGGCATCGTCCTCGACGAGTACGTCTTCCCGCGCACCGACCGGGCGTGAGCGTACGGGGCGTGTGCGTACGGGGCGTGAGCGCACCGGGCTGCGCCCTCAAGGTGCCCTCCGCCCGGCACCGCCTCAGACCTCGTCCCGCCGGGCGAGGTCGTCGAGCATCCGCCGCTGGTGGCGGTGGCCGACCGTCTCGTACCCGACGACCGTCACGAACGGCGCGAGTATCACCACCAGCAGGCACACCGACAGCGCGGCACCGGCCGCGGCCAGGGCCACCGCCACGACGAGGACGACCAGCGTGAGGGAGATCAGCAGCAGGTGGAAGCGGTCCCGGGCGGACAGCAGCAGCGCGTGCAGCAGGTAGATCGTCAGCACGTACACGCCGACCGGCAGCGCCAGCGCCAGCACCACCGCGGTCGAGCTCAGCTCCGAGTGGCGCTCCAGGTACAGCCCGGCGACGTGCAGCCCGGCGCCCGCCCCGGCGATCCCGAGGAAGACGGGGATGTGCCCGTACCCGAAGAGGTAGCCGCGGCTGCGGCGGTGCACCAGGATGTCGCCGAACGGGGTGGCGAAGTACACCCACCACATCCCGAAGGTCAGCCCGACGCCGGCGACCACGACGGCCACCGCGGTGCCGGTCCAGTGCGTGCCGTCCGCGCCGCCGAGCAGCCCGCCGGACGACGCGACGGTGCCGACCACGCCCTCGCCCAGCGTGATGATCGCGAACAGGCTGTACCGCTCCGCGACATGGTGCGGGTGCCAGGGCGTGCTGCCGGCGCCGCCCTGGCCGAGCACCGGCAGCATCAGCTCCAGCGCCGCCAGCACGGCGAAGACCGCGAAGACGGCGGCGCGCGGCAGATGCGTGAACGCGATCACCGTCCAGGCGGCCTGGACGGTCACCGTCCAGCGGATCATGGCCATGCCGATGTCGTGGAAGGGCGGCGAGTCGCGGGCCGCGCGCCACCACTGGAGCACCATCGCGACGCGCATCACCACGTATCCGACGACCATCGCGCGCAGTTCGAGACGGCCGCCGTCCTCGACGGAGTGGAACATCGCCGGCAGGCCGAGCGCGAACACCACGACGCCGATCATCTGCACCATGGTCAGCGCCCGGTAGAGCCAGTCGTCGGTGCCGAACGCGGACGCGAACCAGCTGAAGCTGATCCACGCGATGCAGATCGCGACCATCGCCAGCACGAACGCGGCGACCGCCTGCGCGGCGTGCCCCCCGGCGAGCATCTCGGCGAACTGCTCGGCCGCGGTGCCGACAGCGACCACGAACGTCAGGTCGAGCAGGAGTTCCAGCGGGGTGGAGACCCGGCCGTGCTGCTCGGGGTCGCGGCCGGTCATCGGCACCCGCTGATGCGCCACCCTGCCGGTTCCTGGGGTGCTGCCGGGTTCGGAGTCGGTCATGCCCAGCATGATGCCGGACGCGACCGCCGTTCCCGCGTCAGCCCGCGGTCCCTCGCGGCGCCGGGGGAGCGGTCGCCCGCACGTCCGCACGTCCGCGTGCCCGAAAGTCCGCGTGCCCGAACGTCCGCGTGCCTGAACGTCCGCGTGCCGGACCGGTGTTGCGTCACGGACCGGTGTCACGCCACGGGCGGGTGGAACGGGTAGTCGGTGTAGCCGGTCGCCCCGCCCACGTACATCAGGTACTGGTCCCGTACCGGATTGACGGGGGCGCCGGTGCGGAGGCGCGCGACCAGGTCGGGGTTGGCGAGGAAGGGGCGGCCGAGGGCGATGAGGTCGGCGCCGGCGGCGAGCAGGAGTTCGGCCGCGTGCCGGCCGCCGTCCGCGGGGAGCCGGTCGGCGGGCAGGAGCGGGTTGGCGATCAGCGCGCCCGGCCACTGCTCGCGGAT
The DNA here is from genome assembly GCF_040702025.1 of Streptomyces sp. NPDC088194. NCBI lineage: Bacteria > Bacillati > Actinomycetota > Actinomycetes > Kitasatosporales > Streptomycetaceae > Streptomyces > Streptomyces sp. NPDC088194. The sequence continues at coordinate 11,845 of NZ_JBFBIV010000026.1, forward strand.
GTCCCGGTAGACCGCGGAGCCGGGTTCGGCGAAGCCGACATGGAGATAGGCCAGGCCGTGGCCGGCCAGGGCGGAGACGAGCGCCGGGTACAGCGCGCCGGTGTCGTCGCCCTCGTCGATGCCGTTGACGGCGCGCCCGGGGGAGATCCGCAGCCCGGTGCGCCGCGGGCCGATCGCGGCGGCGACGGCCTCGGTCACCGCCACGGTGAAGCGGATACGGTTCGCCACGCCGCCGCCCCACGCGTCGGTGCGGTGGTTGGTGTTGGGGGACAGGAACTGGTGCAGCAGGTAGCCGTTGGCGCTGTGCACCTCGACGCCGTCGAAGCCCGCGGCCACGGCGTTGCGGGCGGCGGCGGCGAAGTCGGCCACGGTGGCGCCGATGTCGTGCGGCGTCATCTCGCGGGGGACCGGCGCGGGTCGCTTCCCGGCGGGGGTGTGCAGGAGTTCGGGCAGCGCGATCGGCGACGGCGCGAGCGGGGTGTGGCCGCTGGTGTCGGGGTGGCCGACCCGGCCGCCGTGCTGGATCTGCAGGAACATCGGTCCGCCGCCGGCCGCGCGCACCGCCTCGGTGACCCGGCGCCACCCCGCCACCTGCGCACCGTCGTGGACGCCGGTGGTGTTCGGGTACGTCCGGCCGACGGCGTTCGGGGTGGTGGCCTCGGCGACGATCAGGCCCGCGGTCGCGCGCTGGGCGTAGTAGGTCGCCATGAGGGCGGTCGGGACGCCCTCGGCGGTGGCCCGGTTGCGGGTCATCGGCGCCATCACCAGGCGGTTGGCGAGCCGGAGGCCCCCGACGGTGGCGGGCGCGAGGAGGTTCGGCGTCGTTCGGGTGTCGGTCATGGCGGCCACGCTAGGAGTTAGCATCAATGTCAGATTCAACCGGGAAGAGTGTGAGGTACGTCATGCGGATCGGTGAGCTGGCCAGGTGCACGGGGGTCAGTGAGCGGTCCCTGCGGTACTACGAGCAGCAGGGGTTGCTCAGCGCGGACCGCACTCCCGGCGGGCACCGCGAGTACGCCGAGAGCGCGGTGGACCGGGTCGTCCGCATCCAGCAGCTCTACTCGGCCGGACTGTGCAGCGCCAAGATCGTGCAGCTGCTCCCGTGCATGCGGGACGCGGACGGCGGCCCCTGCGAGTCCGCCGGAACCCAACTGGTCGCCGACCTCACGGTGGAGCGCGACCGCATCGACCGGATGATCGACGACCTGCGCCGCTCCCGCGCCGTACTCGACGACGTGATCGCCGCGGCGGCCTCCCCCACGCCCCCCGCGAACCCGGAAGCCCCGCAGGGGAGTTGACGTTTCGGCGGGGCGCGAACGGTACGCCGGGCCGGCTCGTGCCGCAGCGAGGTGGCGGGTCGTCCCGTGGCCCGGGTTCGGCCGGGTCACTTCTCGGGGGTGGCTTGCCCGCTCTGGGTCGCGTCGGCTGCGAGGAGGCGGGCGAGGAGTTCGGTGAGCTGCCGTAGGTCGTCGGCGGGGAGGGTGCCCACGGCTGCGGGTGGGCGCAGCAGGATGGCGTCGGCGGTGGCCAGCGCGTCGTGCCCGGCGGCCGTGAGCGTGACGAGTTTGCGGCGCCGGTCGCCGGGGTGCGGGCGGCGCTCGACGAGGCCGTGGGCCTCCAACTTGTCGACGATGAGCGTCGCGTAGGGGGCGTCGACGCCGTTGGCCGCGGCGAGCTGGCTGAGGGTGCGCGGTCCCTCGCGGAGCTGGAAGAGGATCTTGCCGCGACCGCCGCCGAGCCGGAAGCCGAGCGCTTCTGCGAGCTCGCCGTGGCGGTTGTGGGCCTCGACGAAGCGCTGCATCAGGGCCCAGACCTGCCGGCCGGGGTCGGTGGATCGTATCGAGGAGCCTGCCATCGGTCGTGTCTCCCGCGTCCTTCAGTGCCGTGGCGGCCCGAGCCGCCGCGCGCTGTGCCCGGCCTGCTGTGGTGCCGGGTTCACCACGCCACCGTACGGCCGAGGTAGTCGACGTAGTGCAGGCCGGGCGTGCCCTGGAGGGAGTCGAGCGTCCTGACGACGTTCGGGATGCTCTCGTCGACGCTGAGCCGGCCGTCCGGGCCGCCGACCCCGATCCGCACCCAGCCGGGGGCCATCAGCACCAGGGTCCGCCGCTCGCCGGCGTGCCGTGCCGCGTAGCTGCGCATGAACGTGTTGAGCGCGGCCTTGCTGCCGCGGTACACCTCGTGGCCGCCGCGCTCGTTGTTGGCCACGCTGCCCTGACCCGACGACATCACCCCGATCGTGCCGTCGGGCTCGACGTGGTCCTGGAGCGCCTCGATGACGCGCATCGGGCCCAGCGCGTTGGTGACCATGACCCGGTTGAACTCGTCGGTCTCGGTCTGCGCCACCGTCCCCTCCGGCTGGTTGGTGACCCCCGCGTTCACGAAGAGCAGGTCGAACCGCCGGTCCGCCAGCCGCTCGTGCAGCGCCGCGATCCGCGCCGGCTCGGTGACGTCGACCGTCTCGATCTCGATCCGCCCCCCGGAACCCTCGGCGAGGTCGTGCAACTCGGTCCGGCCCGGCCCCCGCACGGTCGCCACGACCTGCCGCCCGCCGCGAGCCCACTCCCGGGCCAGCTCGAGCCCCAGCCCCCGGGACGCGCCGATCAACAGCACCCGCCCGCCCGACTCGTCCGGCTCGCCGGAGTGCGGCTCCACATTAGTTGTAGTCATAGCAATAATTGTGTGCCTTATAAGCAATCCGGTCAACCACCCCCATCCCCCACCCGCGCGCCCCGTCGACGCGGGCCGTCGGCTTCGCCTTGTCAGGATGGCCAAAGCCCGTGCGGATACGAATGGTTGATCGCGGACGGCCTGGCAACAGCAGGTGACGAGCGCGCGACGCCGCTCTTCGTCCGCAGAGGGCACAGAGGAGATACACCGTGAAGAAGATGGCCAAGCGGCTGTTACTGCCCACGTTGACGGCGCTCGCCGTCGGTGCTTCGGTCACCGACCGCCGGACCCCCCGACCGTCCGACCGCCCGCGCGGACGCGTTGTTCGAGCTGACCGACGCCGTGCTGTGCACCTGGCCGGTGGGCCGGTCGGCGCCGGCGCGTCCCGGCGTCGAACACCTGGGCGGGGCTGGCATGCTGGGCCGCTGACGTCAGACAGTCGACATGGGAGTGATCGTGGTACACCGTCACGACAGCAGCGAAGCGCTGATCGACCCGGCCTACACCACGCGCCTGGGGTGCATACAGGTGCCGAAGAACAGGCTCCCCGATCAGGAGACGGCGCCCCAGGCGGCGTACCGCATGATCCACGACGAGCTCCTGCTGGACGGAAGTTCACGGCTGAACATGGCCACGTTCGTGACGACGTGGATGGACCCCGAGGCCGAGAAGCTCATGGCCGAGACGTTCGACAAGAACATGATCGACAAGGACGAGTACCCGCAGACCGCGGAGATCGAGCGCCGCTGCGTCAACATCGTCGCGAACCTCTTCCACGCGCCCTCCTCGGGCGACGCGATCGGCGTGTCGACCATAGGCTCCTCCGAGGCGGTCATGCTCGGCGGTCTCGCCATGAAGTGGAAGTGGCGCCAGCGCCGCCAGGCGGCCGGGCTCCCCGCGGACCGCCCGAACCTGGTGATGGGCTCCAACGTCCAGGTGGTGTGGGAGAAGTTCTGCCGCTACTGGGACGTCGAGCCCCGCTACGTGCCCATGGCCGCCGACCGGTTCACCGTCGACGCCGACGAGACCATGACGTACGTGGACGAGAACACCATCGGCGTCGTGCCGATCCTGGGCACCACCCACACCGGCGAGTTCGAGCCGATCAAGGACATCCACGACCGGGTCGTGGCCTACAACGCCGAGCACGACACGGACATCGCGATCCACGTCGACGCCGCGTCGGGCGGCTTCGTCGCCCCCTTCCTCCACCCCGACCTGGAATGGGACTTCCGGCTCCCGCAGGTGAAGTCGATCAACGTCTCCGGCCACAAGTACGGCCTCACCTACCCGGGCATAGGGTTCGTCGTGTGGCGCTCCGCCGAGGACCTGCCCGAGGACCTCGTCTTCCACGTGAACTACCTGGGCGGCGACATGCCGACCTTCACCCTCAACTTCTCCCGCCCCGGCAACCAGGTCGTCGGCCAGTACTACAACTTTGTACGCCTCGGCCGGGAGGGCTACACCAAGGTCATGGAAGGGCTGCGGGACACCGCGCACTTCCTCGCCGACGGCATCGCGAAGCTCGACGCCTTCGACGTGATCAGCGACGGCACCGACATCCCCGTCGTCTCCTTCAAACTCGGCGACCCGAGCAAGTTCACCGTCTTCCACGTCTCCGACGAACTGCGCCGCGACGGCTGGCAGGTGCCCGCGTACACCATGCCGCCCAACGCCGAGGAGATCGCCGTCCTGCGTATCGTGGTCCGCGAGGGCTTCAGCCGCGACCTGGCCGAATCCCTCCTGGCCACCCTCGCCAAGGCCGTCGACCGCCTCACCACCACCCCGCCCGCCCACGAGGCCGGTTCCGGCTTCGCCCACATCTGACCGGCCACGGGTTCCCGCGGGGCACCCGGGCCGGTCCGCTCCCCACCGGCCGGCCCGGCAGCCTTGCGACCAAGGGCTGAGCGGCGTCGGTCGTCCGGCGGATGCGCCGACCGCCGTGGATTCGACAGTGTGGTGCGCCGGGTCGGCTCTCCGGCTCTCCGGCTCGGCGCTCGGCTCGGCTCGCCGGGCGCTCCGCCCTCCGGGAAAGGCGTGATCGGTGTCTCCCATGGTGTTCGACGACGACGATGTCCGCGACCGGCTCGACGCGGCGACGACCGTCCGGGTCATGCGGTCGGCGCTGGTGGCCCACCATGACGGCGCCCTCCGCGCGCCGCCGCGGGTGCGCGCCGACCTCGGCGCGGGGGACCTGGTCTTCACCGCCGGGTGCCTGCCCGCCCAGGGGCTGTTCGGCTTCCGCGCGTACGACACGTTCGCCGGGGCCGAGCAGTTGGTCGCCGTGTGGGATGCCGCGGACGGCACGCTGCGCGCCCTCGTGCACGGCGCGGAACTCGGCGCGCGGCGGACCGGGGCGATCGGCGCCCTCGCGGTGGACGTGGCGGCCGGGCCCGGACCTGTTCGGGTCGGACTGGTCGGCACGGGCACGCAGGCGTGGGCGCAACTGTGGGCGGTCCGCGCGGTCCGTCCGCTCGAAGCCGTCACCGTGGCGGCCCGTGACCTGCGACGCGCCGAGGAGTTCGCCCGCCGCGCCACCGTTGAACTCGGCGTCGCCGTCCGCGCGGTGGCCCGGGTCGAGGACGCGGTACGGGAGCGCGAGGTGGTGATCGTGGCGACCTCCAGCGCGGTGCCCGTGCTGGAGGCCGACTGGATCGCGCCGGGCACGCATGTGACCACGGTCGGCCCCAAGACCGTCTCCCGGCACGAACTGCCCGCGTCGCTGGTGGACCGCGCCGAGGTGGTCCTCACGGACTCCCTTGCCCAGGCGGGCGGTTACGCCGAGGCGCACCTGTTTCCCACCGACCGGATGGTGGAGCTCGGCGCGGTGCTGGCCCGCGCGGCGACCGGCCGTACCGGCCCGGACCAGATCACGGTCTTCTGCTCGGTCGGTCTGGCCGGCACGGAGGTCGCGCTCGCCGCGGCGCTGTGCGAGGCCCCCGCGCGGTAGGCGCCGCACAAGGGCAATGGAGCCGCACCCGGGCAATGGAAGCCGCGCGACCCCCGGCGATGGGCGCCGACGGCCCGCCCCGGGGGTATGGGGGCCCGGGACGGGCCTGAGGTGGTGCGGGCGGTGCCGCAGTCAGCTGGTCTGGAGGGTCAGACCGTACGCGGACAGGATCGGGTTGACCGGCTGGAACCAGGTCTCACCCCCGGAGGTGCAGTCGCCGTAGCCGCCGGAGGTCACCCCCTGGGCCTGGTCGCCGCTGATGAACGAGCCGCCGGAGTCGCCCGGTTCGGCGCAGACGTTGGTCTCGGTGAGCCCGTAGACGCTGCCCTCGCTGTAGTTGACCGTCTCGTTCGTGCCGAGGATCGTCCCGCAGTGCCAGTGCGTGGTGGAGCCCGAACGGCACACCGAGGAGCCGACCGGGGCCACGTTGGAGCCGTGCACCAGCACATCGGAGACCGTGCCCCAGCCGAGCACGACGTTCACCGTCCACCAGCCGCTGCCGACGTTGACCCAGGAGTAGTCGTTGCCCGGGAAGGTGCCGGCCTGGAAGTTGCCGACGTAGGAGCCGTCCCAGCCGTAGACCGCCGCGCCCTGCTGGGAGCAGTGGCCCGCGGTGACGAACCCGCCGATCACCGAGAAGCCGATCGAGCAGCGGATGCCGTGGCTGGTGAAGGGGTCGCCGCCGACCGTGCCCGCTGACAGCGTTGTCGGAGCCGCGGCGGCCGTGGTCCGTACCGTGACGGCCCGCGCGCTGTCGCCCCGCTCGGCCTTGGCGACGAACGCGCGCACCGCCGCGTCCTGCGCCTGGTCGGCGCGCACGTCGATCACGACCTGGTTGGACCGCAGGTCCACGCCCCAACTGCTCACCCCCGTCGGGGCCTTGTGCTGCCTGGCCAGCGTGTCGATCGCGGACTTCGCCGCGTCGAGCTGCTTGGCGGTGCGGGCGACGACCTTGGTGGTGGCGCCGGTCTTCGCGACGGCCGACGCCGCGTGCGCGTCGGTGACGGCGACCACGAGCTTCCCGTCGGCCTGGTCGAACCACGAACCGCCGTACGAACTCCCCGCGGCCTTCCGCGCCTTGGGGCTGAGGGTGGTCGCGGCGGCCTGCTGCCGCAGCCGCTGGTGGGCCTGGGCCGGGGTGAGGCCCAGGTCGTGGACCATCGCCGTCAGTACGGCGTCGGAGGCGTCCGCGCGGGCGCCGGCGGCCGGGGCGGCGTCGGCCGTCATGGCACCGGCGCCGGTGAGGGCGGTCGCGACGAGCAGGGCGGACAGGCCCACTATCGTGCCGATTCTGCGTCTCATGACACTTCTTCTTCCGTCCGGGGGGAGTGAGACCGAAGCGAGCGAGAGAGCGCTCTCGCATGATGCGGGGTCATCGTAGGACCAAAAGAATGCCATGTACAGGTCAAGTCGATACCGGGCGGGAGCGGGCGCCCGGTTCGGGCCGCGGCTCCCGCGCCCGGTCGTCGGCGGTGCCTCTGACCTGCCCGAACGGGGCGCCCCCGCCGGTGTGGTGGGGGCGCCCCGTGCCCGTTGCGACGCGACGTGAGGCGCGTGTGTGGGGCGCGTGGTGCGAACGGGTCGTCGCTCAGAGGCTGTTGAGCTCGATGGCGTCCGCCATGGCCTGGTAGCCCGCTCCGTTGGGGTGCAGATGGTCGCCGGAGTCGTACTGCGGGAGCATCGTCTCCGGGTCGGCCGGGTTGCGGACGGCGGCGTCGAAGTCGACCCACGCGTCGAAGGCGCCGTCGTTGTGGCGGATGAAGTCGTTGATGCCGTCGCGCGCCGCCGCCCGGCTCGGGGTGGTGCAGCCGCAGCCCCCGGTCGGCGTGAGGGTGCCGACCACGACCCGCAGCCCGTACGCGTGCAGCGTCGCGGCGACCTGCTTCAGGCCGGCGATCACGTCGGCGGCCGAGGCGTCGGAGTCGACGTCGTTGATGCCCTCCAGGACGACGACGGTGCGCACACCGGCCTGGCTGAGGACGTCGCGGTCGAGCCGGGCGGTCGCCTTGACGCCCCCGGTGCCGGTGTTCGGCAGGCCGTTGAACAGGTCGGTGAGCACCTTGTTGCCGCTGATCCCCTCGTCGGCGACGGCCGGTGCCTTCGGGCCGTCCTTGGCGAGCAGGCGCCGCGCGAGGTAGTTCGGCCAGCGCTGGTTGCCGTTGACCGTGGACGTGTAGCCGTCGGTGATCGAGTCGCCGAGGGCGACGACGGTGCGGTGCGAGGGGCCGGTGACCTCGATGCCGGACAGCACCGTCCAGAAGTCGAAGAGGTTGTGCACGGGGAAGTCAGCGCCGTCGGCCGCGTCGTCGGTGCCGCCGTCGTCGGTCGAGTACATGTCCTGCAGGCCCAGGCTGTGCGTCGGGGCGAACTGGACGGTGCCCGGCAGGTAGAGGCTGACCAGCAGGTCGCTGTCGGCGGGCACGGCGAAGGGCAGCGGGTCGCTGTACGCCTGCCCGCCGGCCGGCATCGTGACCGTCTGCCTGCCGCCGAAGGTGAGCGTGACGGGGGTGGCGGCCGGCACCGCGCCGGACGCGCGCACCGCGATCGTGGCGTGGCCCACCGTCAGCGGTTTGGGCCCGAAGGCGTTGTCGAGCCTGATCCGCACCCGGTTGCCGCCCACGCTGGTGTGCTCCACCATCCGCAGGGTGCGGTCGGTCCACACGTACGGCGCCAGGCCGTCGTCGACGGCCGCGGACCAGGTGGCGGTCCACCCGGCCGGCACCGGCCGCAACCCGAGCGCGAACACGTGCAGTTCGGGCGCCGCGGCGCCGTCCGCCCCCGTGACCGTAGGCAGCGTCACCGCGGCCGGCCGCTTGCGGGCGTCGAGCGGCACCGACACCGCGTAGAGCTTCACGTCCAACGCGGTCGGGCCCGCCGGGGTGTCGCGGCGCGAGGTGCGCACCGCCATGGCGTCGCTCGGCCCGCTGTACCAGTCCGGCGCGCTCAACCGGTAGCTCTGCCTGCTGCCGTCGGCGTAGCTGATCGTGCCGGCACCGGCCGCGTCCGCGGCCGTGCCGGTGACCAGGAAGGTCAGCGCCGATCCGGCGCCGTGCAGGGCGATGCGCTGACCGTCGGCGATGACGTTGTCGGGCCGGCCGGGGGCGGTGTCCGGCATGGTGAGCCGGGTCCCGCCGACGGTGACGGCGGCGCCGGGACCCCAGCCGGCCGCGGCCAGGTCCTCGGCGACGAAGCTGTTGCCCAGGCCGTCGAGATCCGCCGAGGCAGGCGCGGCGGCCGCGCTGATACCGGTGTTGTCGAACGCGGCGGCGAGACTCGCGTAGTGCGGGACGCCGGCCGGACCGGCCGCCGCTGCCGGTGGTGCCATGACGGCGACGAGCGCGGCGACCGGGAGGACGACCGCTGACATGATCCTTTTCAACTCACGCTCCTGACGGGTGATCCGGTGGGGGGCGAGGTGCGAGGAGGTGCGGGTGCGGATATCGGTACGGGTACGCGTACGGGTACGGGCGAGGTGGGGCTGCGGGTGCGGCGGTGGCGCGGGCTACTCGACGGCGATGTCGAAGACGTGCAGCCGGGTGCCGGCCTGGTCGCCGGTGACGGTGGCGGGCAAGGTGACGTAGGCGAGGGTCTTGCCGGCGGCCAGCGGGACCTTCGTCGCGTAGACGCTCACCGCCGTGGCGGCCGGGTAGCCGCTGCCGGCCGGGCGGTTCCAGGTCGGCGCGGTGGCGACCAGGTCGTCACCGGGCAGCGGGGTGCTCGGCGTCCAGTTGGTCAGGCCCAGGGTGAACGGCGCGGTGCTGCCGTCGGTGTAGGTGAGCGTGCCGGTGCCCGAGCCGCTGCCGTTGTTCGCCGCGCCGAGGAACCACAGCTGCGTACCGCTCCCGCTCACCGCGATGTTCTGCCCGGCGGCGACCACGTTGTCGGGGTGGCCGGCCGCGGCGGACGGCCAGGTGAGGGCCGCCGTGCCGTGCGGGACCGGTTGCCCGGGGGTCAGGCCGGCACCGGCGAGCGACTGGGCGGAGTAGCTGTAGCCGGAGCCGTCGAAGTTCGCGGACTGCGGCGCGGCGTCGTCGCTGACCGCGGTGTTGTCGTAGGCGGCGGCGAGCGAGCCGAACAGCAGCGGCAGGTCGAGGGAGCCGCCCTGGAGCGGGTGGTCCTGCCCGGCCGCGGTGACCGTGCCGGTGAGGTCGATCGAGGCGGACGCCGCGTCGTTCCCCACGCTGACGGTCAGCTGCTTGGTCACCGACGCCCGGGGCGCGAGCACCACCGACGTCGTCGCCGGATCGACGCTCACCCCGGCCGGCGCATCGGTCCCCACGCTCACCGACACGCGCTGGTCGGCGGTGTTGCGCAGCGTCAGCGTGGCCGGGTAACTGCCGCCGATCCGGGCGAGTTTCGTCGTCGAGGAGAGCGTCGCCGCCACCAGCGGGCCGACCGTGACCTGCAGCCCGCCGCGCGCGCGGTAGCCGCCGTCCGCGGACGCCTCGGCGGTCAGCCGCCACAGCCGGTCCTGCGCGCCCGCCGCGGGGGTCACCAGCCACGAGGTGGTGAGCCGGGTGCCGGGCTTCACGCTGCGGAACTCCGCGGTGGTGCGCGCCTTCGCGGTCCAGCCGGCCGGCACGTCGAGGCCGAGCCTGACGTGGCCGAGGGTCTGGGTGCCGCCGGCGGTGAGCGTGGTGGTCACCACGCCGCCGTGCGCCGGGTCGAGGGTCGCGGGAGCCTGCGCGGTCACCGCGCGAGCGCCGGTGGAGCGGCGCAGCGTGTAACTGCCGCTCAGCGGCAGGTCGCGGGAGGAGTCGCCCACGTACATCCGGTAGGTGCCGTCGTTCGTCTTCCACGCGTGCGTGGCGTCGTCCCAGGTGCGCAGGTCGGACGGGTCGATCGTGAAGGTGACCCGCTGGGACCGGCCGGGCCGCAGCGTCACCCGCTGGAAGCCCTTGAGCTGCTTGGGCGGTTCACCGGCGCCGGCCGGGTCGCCGACGTAGAGCTGCGCCACCTCCGAGGCCGTACGGCTGCCGGTGTTCCGGACCGTCGCCGAGACCCGCACCGGCCCCGCCGCGTCGGCCGCGCCCGGCGAGACGCTGAGCCCGCCGAAGGAGAACGACGAGTACGTCAGGCCGTAGCCGAACGGGAAGAGCGGCGTCAGGTGGTGGGCGTCGTACCAGCGGTAGCCGACGTCCAGGCCCTCGCTGTAGTGGTAGTCGGTGGTGTTGGTCGCCACGTCGACGGTGCCCGGGTAGCGGGACGGGTCGGCGGTCGGCAGTTGGGACATGCTCGCCGGCCAGGTCTGCGGCAGCTTGCCTGACGGGTCGACGTCGCCGAACAGCACGGACGCCAGCGCCGCGCCGTTCTGCTGCCCGCCGTACCAGGACTCCAGCACGCCGTCGACCGAGCCGAGCCACGGCATCAGCACCGGGGCACCGGTGTTCAGCACCACGACGGTGTGCGGGTTGGCGGCGGCGACCGCCGCGACCAGGTCGTCCTGCGCGCCGGGCAGCGTCAGGTTCTGCCGGTCGCCGTCCTCGCTCTCGTCGTCGCTCACGACCACCACCGCGACGCTGTCCTGCTTGGCGGCGGCCGCCGCGGCCGCGATCGCGGCGGTGTCGGGCACCTGCCAGCCGAGCGTGACGGAGCCGTTGCCGGGCGGTGTGGTCGGGGTGCCGGCCACCGGCCCGCTCGGGCCGTTCACCGGCTGGTAGTTCTCCACCGTGATCGGCGTCCGCACCCCGCCCTTGAGGTGGATCGCGGAGACCCCGGGACCGTACTGCGCCCAGTCCTGGAAGACCGGCTGGCCGCCGACGGTCATCCTGACCCCGCCGGTGTCGGCCATCGAGAAGGTGTACGTGCCGGTGACCGGCGCGGTCAGGAAGCCGGTCCAACGCACCGAGAAACCGGCCGGGTTGACGCCCGGCCCCGGCGCGGCCGTGTAGTGGTCGTCGATGTCCGGCTCGACCCGGGTGAGCGCGGGGGCGCCGGACAGGTCGAGGTTGTTGTAGTAGCTGGCGGTCAGGCCCTGCTGGCCGCCGGCGGTGCTGAAGCGCGCCGAGGGGACGGTCGGCAGCTTGTCGGTCACCCCCGGCACGCGGACGCCCGAGCGCCCCACGGCGGTCTGCCCGCCGCTGCCGTCGGAGGTGTACGCGGTCAGCTCGGCGATCGACCACCAGCTGCTCGCCGACCCGGTCTGCACGATCCTGACGTACCGCGCCTGCCGGGCGGCGAACGTCGCGGTGACCAGCTGGCCGGTGCCGGTCCCCTCGGCGACCGGGGTGCCCCAGTCCTTGCCGTCGGCGGAGAGGTAGACCTGGTAACCGCGGGCGTAGTCCGTGCCGTTGCCGGCGTCCATGGTGATCCGGTCGATCGGGTGCGAGCCGCCCATGTCGGCGCTGACCCACTGGCCGCCGGCCATCGGTGTGCCGCTGGACCAGCGGGTGCCGAGGTCGCCGTCGAACATGTTGGCCGGCTGGTCGGAGCCGCTGGCGGAGGAGGAGGCCGCGCCCGTCCAGGAGCCGACCGTGTCCACCCGGACCGAGGAGCCCGCCCGTGCCGCGATGCCGTCCGCGACGGTGACCACCGACGACGGGTCGACCGGCACGTGCGAGCTGCCGCCGCCCCCGGTGATCGCGGAGTCCTTGGCGGCCGCTCCGATCACCGCGATCGACGGGGTGGCGGAGGTCTTCAGCGGCAGCAGCCCGCCCTTGTTCTTCATCAGTACGGTGCCCTCCGCCGCGATGTCCCGCGCGGTGGCGACGTGTGCGGGTGTCGTGGCGGTGGCACCGGGGGAGCCCGCGGTGGAGTCGAACAGGCCGTAGGCGAACTCCTCGGTGAGCAGCCGGGCCACCTTGTCGTTGAGCACGGCCATGCTGACCTGGCCGGAGCGGACGGCGTCCGACAGCGGCTGCCCGAAGTTGCCGGGGGCGGGCATGTTGAGGTCCAGCTCGGCGTTGGCGGCCTGCACGGTGCTGCGCGCGCCGTCCCAGTCGGTGACCACGAAACCGTCGAAGCCCCAGTCCTGCTTGGCGGTGTCCTTCAGCAATGTGGCGTTCTCGTTGGCGTGCACGCCGTTGACCAGGCTGGTCGCGGCCATGATCGAGGCCGCGCCGCCCTCCTGCACGGCCTGCTCGAACGCCGGGTAGTAGATCTCGTGGAGCGTGCGCTCGTCGACGATCGCGTTGCCGTTGTTGCGGTTCTGCTCGGTGTCGTTGGCGACGAGGTGCTTGATGTCGGCCATCACGCCCTTGGACTGCACGCCCTTCACGTACTGCGTGGTCATCGCCCCGGACAGGTAGGGGTCCTCGCCCGCCATCTCGAAGACCCGCCCGCCGCGCGGATCGCGCTCCAGGTTGGTGTCGGGACCGAGGTCGACGCTGATGCCCTTGGTCTTCGCCTCGGCCCCGACCACCTGCCCGTACGACAGCTCCGCCGCCGGGTCCCAGCTGGCCGCGGCGGCCACCGGTGCCGGCAGCGCGGTGGTGCCGCCCATCACCACGCCGGCGCCGCCGTCGTTGAGGTTCAGGGCCGGCACGCACAGCCTCGGAACGGGGGCCACCACCCCCGCGTAGCCGGGCAGCCCGCTGCCGTGGGTCATCGACAGCTTCTCGTCGACCGTCATCCGGGCGAGCACCTGCGCGGCGCGCTGCGCGGGCGAGGCGCTCGAACCCACCCAGGGACAGCCGGCGCCGGCGCCGGCCGCCACGCCCGCGGCGGGGACCTGCCCCGCGGTCACGGTGAGCAGCAGCGCGGCCGCCACGCCCGCGACCCCGAGGGGCAGCCGTCGGCGGATCGGCGTCCGGCCCGGCCGGTGGTCGTGGGAACGGGGCATGCCTGGTCCTCCCGGGTGCTCCTCGCACGACGCCAGCCACTGCCGGACTGTAACGTTTCAATGCGAACGCGCCACAACCTAGGGCCGTATACAGCGGCAGTCAAGACACGTGCGAGGGCCGGTGAACCCCGGCTGGTTGAAACGTCTTTGAAATCCGGACGGTCCGGCTCAACCCCGGCGGCCGCGGGCGGTGACGTGATCGGGGCCCGCGGCCGGCGACCCGGCGGTGCGGACGGTCAGCCCTGCCCGCCCGCGCCCTCGGTGTCCTCCGCGTCGCTCGCGGGCGCGGGGCCGACCGGGGTCAGGGCGATCACGGGGATCGTGCGGGTGGTGCGGTTCTGGTACTCGGTGAAGACCGGGTTGCGATCGGCCTGGCGGCGGTACTGCTCGTCGCGCTCGGCCCCGGCCAGTTCCTTCACCTCCACGTCGAGCACCTGGTCGCCGACCTCGATCCGGGCGTGCGGCCGGGCGCGGAGGTTCCAGTACCAGTCGGGATGGCGGTCCGCGCCGGCCTTGGAGGCGAAGACCAGGTAGCGCTCGCCGTCGGCCAGGTACGTCATCGGGTTGACCCTGGGCCGGCCGCTGCGCGCGCCGACGGTGTGCAGAAGCAGCAGGGGCACGCCGGCGAAGTTCCCGCCGACCTGGCCGTCGTTGGCGCGGAACTCGGCGATGGTGTGGGCGTTGAAGTCGTCGGTGCCGGACATGGTCTCCCTGTCGGTCGGAGCGGACGCGCTCGTACGGGACGAACGTAGTGGGCGGCATCCGCCCGGCGCATGTCGCGAGCGGCGCGGGGGCCGGGGCCATGGCCGGGGGCCGGGCCGGGGCCGCTCCCGGTGGCGGCCGGGCGGGAGGACTGTTTGGCTGGAGGTATCGGCTCTCGGCGCACGGAGCGAGGCGCGACATGAACGAGAACGGCCCGGCCAACGAGCGGCACGTCAGGGAAATGCGCGAGGAGGCGTTCGCGCTGGAGACGGACGCGGAGCGCAGCGGCGACCCGAAGGAGCGCAGGCGGCTCCAACAGCGGGTCAAGCAGATGGAGTTCGACTGCGAGCAGGAGAGCATGATGGCCGCGGGGGACATCTACCCGGCGCCGTGACGGGCCGTGGCCGACGGTGACCACAGCGCCACCGCCGCCTACCCGCGCTCGCCGGACCCGCGCTCGCCCGAGCCGGGCCCGCCGGGCCCGCCGGACCCGCGTTCGCCCGAGCCGGGCCCGCCGGGCCCGTGGTCGCGCCTGACCCGAGGCCCGTCCGCGGCCGGACCTTCGCCTGACCCGCCGGGAGGCCCTACGCCGGCTTCCTGGCCGCCTCGCGCCGCTGCCGCTTGCCCAGGGGCGCCTGGGAGAGGTCCTCGGCCTGGGCGCGCAGCTTCGCGTAGCCGTAGCCGCGCTCGTCGAGCCAGGCGCGCGCGGCGGCCTCCGCGCGGGCGGTCGCCGCCACGATGTCCTCCTCGGCCTCCCCGGAATCCGCGAACCGGAAGGTGAACGCGGAGCGCGCCGCGAGGTCGTAGCTGAGGTGCCCTTCGGGGGTGAAGGCCGCGCGCAGGACGTCGTGCTCGGGTGCGTGCGCCAGCAACTCCGCGCGCTGCTCGGCGCTGAGCCCGTCGAAGACACCGCGGACGGTGATACGGAACGTACGAGTGGTCACCGCGTGACCGTAGCCGCAGCCGTCCCCGGTCCGCCACGGGGTTTCCCGGCCGGGAGTACCGCACGTTTCCCGGCCGGGGGTACGGTGCTCATGGCCGCGCCGTACCGAGCGGTGCCGCCCGCAGGGAAGGCACAGGCACCGATGACGCTCACACTCGACCTGCATCCGCTCTTCCGGAGCGACCGCGACATCGACCGGGCGGTACGGGAGATCATCTTCCGGGCCGCGGCCACGAAGGCGGACCGGGTGGAGATCATCGCGGGCAAGGGCTCGGGAAAGCTCAGGTCCCGGGTGCTGGCGACACTGCGGCAGCCCCATCTGAAGCGGCTTTACCGGAGTTTCGAGACCGACCCGTCCAACCAGGGCCGGATCGTGGTCCACTTCGGGTGAGCGGGACGCCGTTGCCGGATCTTCCGGGCGGAAGCGGGGCCGGTCAGGCGGGCGGGCGGTCCAGTTCCTCGTAGGTCGGCGGGGCGGCCCCGGGCCGGGAGCAGGTGATGCCGGCGGCCCGTACCGCGTACCGCAGCGCCCCGGCCACCTCGGGCGTCAGGGTGCCGGTGCCGGTGGCGTCGTGCAGCCGGGCGCGGGTCGCGGCGGTCGCGGACGGGCCGCCGGCGCCGAGCAGGTCCCGCCGCAGCAGGCCGCTGACCAGCGCGGACATGAACGAGTCACCCGCGCCGACGGTGTCCATCACGCGGATCGGCGGCGCCGGGACGTCGAGGTGCCCGTGCCGCCACCAGGCGCGGGCACCTCGGGCGCCGCGGGTGAGCACCACCAGGGCGGGGCCGCGCCGGGCCCAGCCGGCGGCCGCGGTGTCGGGGTCCTGGTCCGGGTAGAGCCAGCCGAGGTCCTCGTCGCTGGCCTTCACCACGTCGCTCACCTCGACCAGGTGCTCCACCCGGGCGCGCTCGCGGGCTCGGTCGCCCAGCAGGGCCGGGCGGATGTTGGGGTCGTAGGAGACGGTGGCCCGCGCCCGGGACTGCTCGGCCGCGGCCAGCACCAGGTCGGCGCCCGGCGGCAGCGCGGCCGCGATCGAGCCGATGTGCAGGTGGGAGGGCGGACCGGCGCGCAGGGCCGCGACCGTCGCCGGCGCGAGGTCCCAGACCAGGTCGAACGCGTAGCCGACGCTGCCGTCCGCGCGCAGCCGGGCGGTGGCCGTCGACGTCGGGGCGTCGCCGACGGACCCGGGCAGCAGCTCGATGCCCCCGCGCTCCAGCCACTCCCGCAGCACCGTCCCGGTGCGGTCGCGCCCGATCCGGGTGGCGAGCCGCACCGGGTGGCCGAGCCGGCCCAGCCCGAGCGCGACGTTCGCCGGACTGCCGCCGGGATGTTCCCGCCGCTCCCCGCCCGCACCGGTCAGGACGTCGGTCAGCGCCTCACCGATCACCAGCGCCGGCACCGGGGGAGGCGGCAGCGGCGGTGGCGGCGGTACGGGCGGCGGCCCGGGCAGGGGCACGGTCATGGGCGTTCCTCTTCCGGCGGCGGCCTGGCGACGCGGGCGTACGGGGGTGCGGGCATACGGCGACACGGGGATGCGGGGACACGGACGGCGACGGCGCTGCGGACACGCCTTACGCGGACACGCCCTACGGCAGGACCTGGATCTTGCGGCCCACGCCCGCCTGGAAGCGTTGCAGGGCCGCCGCGTAGTCCACCAGCGGCAGGCGGTCGCTGATGAACACCTCGGGGTCGAGCACCCCGCCGGCGAACAGTTCCGCGGCCCGCTCGTAGCTGTGCAGCACCGCCATGGAGCCGGTGATGGTGATCTCCTGGTTGTAGATCTTGTACGGCTCGATGGTGGCGCGGGCGGCGTAGTCGGCGACACCGAACTGGAGGAAGGTGCCGCCCTTGCCGACCCGGCCGAGGGCGTCCTGGATGGCGCCCGCGTTGCCGGTGGCGTCGATGACCACGTCCCAGCCGCGCGGCTGGTCGAGCTCGTCGGCGCTGGTGGCGGTCGCGGAGCAGCCGAGCCGCCGGGCGGTGCCCAGCCGCTCCTCGTTGACGTCGACCATGTCCACGCTCGCCGCGCCGGTGCGCTTGGCCAGCTCCATCATCATCAGGCCCATCGTGCCCGAGCCGTAGATCAGGACGTGGGTGGCGAGCTGGGAACGCAGGATGTCGTAGCCGCGCACCGCGCAGGACAGCGGTTCGATCAGCGCGGCGTCGCGGGTGGCTATGTGCTCGGGGAGCTTGACGCAGTTCGCGGCCGGGGCGACCGCGAACTCCGCGGCGCCGCCGGGCTTGGTGACGCCGATGGCGTTCCACCGCTCGCACAGGTTGTTGCGGCCGATCCGGCAGTAGTGGCACTCGTGGCAGTACAGCGACGGGTCCACCGCGACCCGGTCGCCGGTGCGCAGGTCGCGCACCCCGGCGCCGACCGCGACGACCTCGCCGGCGAACTCGTGGCCCGGCACGATCGGCAGCGTCGGCGCGAACTCCCCCTGGAGGATGTGCAGATCGGTTCCGCACAGGCCGCAGGCCGCGACCTGGACGACGACCTCGGACGGCCCGGGCGCCGGGTCCTCCACGGTCTCGATGCCGACCTGGCCGGCAGAGCTGATGACGGCTGCTTTCACTTGACGGCTCCAAGAGAGAGGCCCTGGACGAGCTTGTCCTGGGCGGCGAACCCGGCGGCGAGTACCGGCAGGGAGATGCAGACGGCGGCGGCGCACACCTTCGCCAGGAACAGGCCCTGGCTGGTGACGAAGCTGGTCAGGAAGACGGGCGCGGTGCCCGCGGTGACGCCGGTGAGGACCCGCGCGAAGAGCAGCTCGTTCCAGCTGAAGATGAACGAGATCAGCGCGGTCGCCGCGATGCCGGGCGCCACGATCGGCGCGACGATCCTGGTCAGGATGGTGGGCAGCCCGGCGCCGTCGATGGACGCGGCCTCGATGATCGCGCCGGGCACGTCGGCGAGGAAGGACCGCATCATCCACACCGCGATCGGCAGGTTCATCGAGGTGTAGAGGATGACCAGCAGCCAGATGTTGTCGAGCATGCCGATGTTCTTCGCGATCAGGTAGACCGGCAGCAGGCCGGCGACCACGGGGAGCATCTTGGTGGACAGGAAGAAGAACATCGCGTCGGTCCACTTGCGCACCGGCTTGATGGACAGCGCGTACGCCGCCGGGGTGGCCAGCACCAGCACCAGCAGGGTCGAGACGACGCTGGCGGTGAGGGAGTTGATCAGCGGCGGCCACGGGCTGACCCCGGTGCCGGAGCCGAAGAACTCGCGGTAGCCGTGCAGGGTGAGCGGGGCGTCGATCTTCGGCGGGTTGGTGCCGGCGTCCTGCTCGCTGTGGAAGGAGGTCAGCACCATCCACGCGAACGGCAGGAAGAAGACGATCCCGCAGATCCAGGCGCCCAGCGCCAGCAGCCGGCGGGAGCGCCGCTCCTTCCGCTCGCGCGGCGCGATGCCGGCGACGGGCGCGGCGGCCCGGGCGTCGAGGGTGGTGGCGGCCATCAGTGGGTCTCCTCCCTGAGCAGCGACGAGACCGAGCGCAGCGCGAAGGTCGCCACGATGATCGACAGGATCACCACGATCACGCCCTCGGCGGACGCCTGCCCGTAGTCATGGGCCTCGTAGAAGGTGCTGTAGACGGCGTAGGGGAGGTTGGCGGTGCCCAGGCCGCCGGAGGTGAGGGTGAAGACGGCGTCGAAGTTCTGCACCACGTAGACGGTGCCGAGCAGCGCGGCCAGCTCCAGGTAGCGGCGCAGGTGCGGGAAGGTCAGGTAGCGGAAGATGTCCCAGCTGCCGGCGCCGTCCACCCGGGCCGCCTCGACCACGTCGGTGGGGCGGGACTGCAGGCCGGCCAGCAGGATCAGCATCATGAACGGGGTCCACTGCCAGATCAGCGACGCCTCGACGGCGAGCTTCGGCGACGTCGACAGCCAGTCGGGCTGCGGCGCGGAGTCGCTGCCGAACAGGCTCCACAGCCAGGTGAGCGAACCGTTGATGAAGCCGTAGGTGGCGTTGTACAGCGCGTGCTTCCACAGCAGCGCGGAGGCGACCGGCACCACCAGGAACGGCGTGATCAGCAGGGTGCGCACCGCGCCCCGGCCGGGGAACTTCCGGTCCATCAGCAGCGCGAGGCCCAGCCCCAGCACCAGGCTGACCAGCACCACCGTGACGGTCAGCACGACCGTGGTGGTCAGCGCCGAGCGCAGTTGCGGGTCGGTGAACTCCTCCTTGTAGTTGTCGAGGCCGGTGAAGCCCTTGTCGCTCGGGTCCAGGGCGTTCCAGCGCATGAACGAGATCACCAGGGTGCCGACGAAGGGCAGTTGGGTGACCACGATCATGAAGACCAGCGCGGGCAGCAGCGGCGCCCGCCGGGCCCAGGCACCGCGCGGCCGGCGCGGTGCCCGGCCCGCGGCGGACCGGGAGACGACCGGCGGCGCGTGGCGGTGGCGGATGATCGACGGAGTACTCATCGTGTCGGATTCCCGCTCACTTGCCGGCGTACTTGCCGGCGACCTTCTCGGCGAGCTTCTGACTGGCCTTCAGCGCGCTGTCCACGCTGGTGCGGCCGGCGATGGCCGAGGAGAGCTGCTGGGAGACCTGGGTGCCCAGGTCGGTGAACTCCGGAATCCCGACGAACTGGATGCCGGGCGCGGGCCGCGGCTGCACCCCCGGGTTGGCCGGGTCGACGGCCTTCAGCGCGTTCAGCGTCGGCGTGGCGAAGGCGCTGGACGCCTTGACGTAGTCTGGGTTGGTGTACGTCGAGGCGCGCTTGCCGGCCGGCACCCGGGACCAGCCCAACTGCTTGCCGACCAGGTCCTCGTAGCCCTTGCCGGACGCCCAGGAGATGAACTTCCACGCGTCGGACTGGTGCTTGCTCGCCTTCTGCACGCCCCACGCCCAGGTGTACAGCCAGCCGGAGTTCTTGGTCTGCTCCACCGGCGCGGGCACGTAGCCGATCTTCCCGGCGACGGGCGAGCCGGAGCCCTCCAGCGAGCCCGCCGCGGAGGTGGCGTCGTACCACATGGCGACCTTGCTCTGCTCCAGGTCGTTGAGGCACTCGGTGAACCCGGACTGCGCGGCGCCGGCCTCGCCGTGCTTGCGCACCAGGTCCACGTAGAACTGCGTCGCCTTGGTGAAGGCCGGGCTGTCCACCTGCGCCTTCCAGTCCTTGTCGAACCAGGTGCCGCCCATGGTGTTCACCACGGTGGTCAGCGGCGCGATCATCTCGCCCCAACCGGGCTGGCCGCGCAGGCAGATGCCCTTCATGCCCTTCTGCGCGCCGTCGGCCTTCGCCGCGAGGTCGGCGACCTGGGTCCAGGTCGGGTTGGCCGGCATGGTCAGGTGCTTCGCGGCGAAGACGTCCTTGCGGTACATCAGGAACGACGACTCGCCGTAGAACGGCTCGGCGTACAACTGGCCCTGGTAGGTGAGGGACTGCTGCATCGCGGGCAGGATGTCGCTCTGGTCGAAGGCGGTGTCGGCCTTCGCCTCGGACGTCAGCGGGGAGAGCCAGTTGTTCTTGGCGAAGATCGGCGCTTCGTAGTTGCTGATGGTGCCGACGTCGTACTGCCCGGCCTGGCTGGAGAAGTCCTGGGTGATCTTGTCGCGGACGTCGTCCTCGGGCAGCACCGTGAAGTTCACCTTGATCCCGGTGGACTTGGTGAAGTTCGCGGCGGTCAGCTTCTGCAGGTCGACCATCTGCGGGTTGTTGACCATCAGGACGTTGATGGAGTGCGAGCCGGAGCCGCCGCCGGCCCCGCCCGCCCCCGAACAGGCGGCCGCGAGCAGCATGCCCGACACCGCCAGAGCCAGCGGGGGCAGGGTACGGCGGCGCAGTCTGCGGGCGGCGCCGGTCGAGCCGGTGGAGGATGTCATGATTCGTCCCTTTCATGACTGGAGTCGGGGTGTGCGGGAGCATCCGGCGGGCCGATGGCGGCATGCCGGAACGGGCTGGTGGAACCGGGGGGTTGGGCCGAAGTCGAATCGGTGGGGGCGGGGTGGGGGGAGCGGTGGGGGAAGGCGGCGCGGGGGAGGACGGGTGGTGGGGGACGGGGGAACGGCGAGCGGAACGGGGACGGGCGGTGGAACGGGGGCGGCCGGCGGAACGGCGGGGTCGGTGGCGGCTGGTCGGGTCAGGGGCAGCGGGCGGACGGCGCCGCGGGTCAGGCCCGGAAGACGCGCGGGCCGAGCAGGGTGTAGCGGTGCGCCTCGGTGCTGGACAGGCCGGTGTCGGTCACGATCGCCTCGAAGTCGGCGACTTCGGCGAAGCGGCAGAAGCTGCTCGCGCCGAACTTGCTGTGGTGGCCCACGAACACCCGCCGGCGCGAGACCTCCAGCGCCTTGGCCTTGACGTCGGCGACGACCGGATCGGGTGTGGTCAGGCCCAGTTCACGGGAGATGCCGTTGGAGCCGACGAACGCCAGGTCGATGACGAAACCGGAGAGCATGGCGCAGGCCCACGAGCCGACGGTCGCCAGGGTCCTGGCCCGGACCCGGCCGCCGAGCAGCAGTACCGTGGTGTCCGCGGACTCCGCGACCGCCGCCGCGGTGGACAGCGATGCGGTGACCACCGTCAACGGACGGTCGCGCGGCAGCAGCGAGGCGAGCAACTGCGGTGTGTAGCCCTCGTCCACGAACACCGTCTCCGCCTCGCCGAGCAGCTTGACCCCCTCGGCGGCGATCCTGCGCTTGTCGGCGACGTGCAGGTTGACCCGCTCGGCGAGCGCGGTCTCGAATCCCGCGCCCTCGACCGGATACGCGCCACCGTAGGTGCGGCGCACCAGGCCGCGGCGCTCCAGCACTCCCAGGTCGCGCCGGATCGTCTCCGGGGCGACCGCGAGGTCGGAGGCGACCGCGGTGACCTCGACCTGGCCGTGGTGGCGGGCCAGGGTCAGGATGCGGTGCTGACGCTCCTCGGCTCTCATGCCCACCTCGCTTCTCGCTCCGGTCCGGGCACGGCCTGCCCGGTATCGCCCGTAGAAGATTTATACCGCTGGGCCTTTGCCCGTCCATGGCCCACAACGGACAACAAACGGTCCGGTTCGACCTGTTCGAATGAACAGTCGGCGCAGGTCGCGGAGGGGCAGTGCCCGAAGTCGCGGCGAAAAGCACCCAAAGTCGCGGCTCCGGCGCCCGGTTCGGGCGCTGCCCGGTACCGGGCGGATACATCTTCCCGGGTGTGCCCGGCGGCTCCTCCGGCCCGTTCGCGACGGTGGCGGGGGAGACCGCGGTGGCGGCGGCAGTGACGACGGCGGCGGGGGAGACCGCGGCCGTTTGCCGGTGGCGGTCGGGGCAAGGCGACCGGCAGAAGCGGTGGACGGCGGTTGGAGGACCGTATGCGGACCGGGTTCGGTGTGCTGCTCGCCCTGTGGGGCGTCTTCTTCGTGGTCTTCAGCCGGCGGTTCGCCCGCGGGCAGTACCCGCACAGCCGGGTCGCCGCCCGGGAGGCCGCCGCGGGCGGCGTCGGCCCGCGGCGCGGCACCACCGCGCTCAACGTGCTGGCCGGCGCCGCCCTGGCCGTCTGCGGAGTGCTGCTGGCGGTCGGGGCGTTCTGAGCCCCGGGGCCGCCCGCGGGCGCGGGGCCGCCACGGGCGGCGGTCACCCAGCGGTACGGGCGCGGAACCGTAAGCCGGTTCCGCGCCCGCAGCGCGTCATCGCGCCCGTACTCCGTCATGCTGCCCGTGGCGCGTCATCCGCGCCCGGACCGGACCGGATGAGACGCGCCCGGACCAGACCGGACCAGACCGGACCAGACCCGACCGGGCCGAGCCGGGCCGGTCAGCCGGTCCCGTCCGGCACCCGCATCAGCACGACCGCCGCCCGCGCCTCGACCTTGAGGGTGTCCCCGGCCGCGAACCGCACCGCGGGGTCGGCGTCGCCCGCGGAGCGCTCCGCGGTGTCCACCACCACGCTCCAGCCGTGCCCGAACTCGCCCGGCGGCAGCCGGAACGCCACGTGCTCCCAGTGCGCGTTGAACAGCAGCAGGAACGAGTCGTCGGTGATCGCCTGCCCGTGCGCGTCCGGTTCGGAGATCGCGTCGCCGTTGAGGTGCACCGCGATCGCGTGCGCGTCCCGCCGCGCCCAGTCGCGCTCCGCCATCTCACGGCCGTCCGGGCGCAGCCAGGTCAGGTCCCCGGGGCCGCCGTCGCCGCCGACGCCGCCACGGAAGAACCGGCGCCGGCGGAAGATCGGGTGACCGCGGCGCAGCGCGATCAACCGCCGGGTGAAGTCCAGCAGGTCGCGCTGCTCGGCATCCAACTCCCAGTCGGTCCAAGACAGTTCGTTGTCCTGGCAGTAGGCGTTGTTGTTGCCGCGCTGGGTGCGGCCCATCTCGTCGCCGTGCAGCAGCATCGGCACGCCCTGCGAGACCAGCAGCGTGGTCAGCAGGTTGCGCTGCTGCCGGGCCCGCAGCGTCAGCACGCCGCGGTCGTCGGTGTCGCCCTCGGCGCCGCAGTTCCAGGACCGGTTGTGGCTCTCGCCGTCCTGGTTGCCCTCGCCGTTGGCGTCGTTGTGCTTGTCGTTGTACGACACCAGGTCGCGCAGCGTGAAGCCGTCGTGCGCCGTCACGAAGTCCACCCCGGCGCGCGGCCTGCGGTGCTCGCCCGCGTACAGGTCGGAGGAGCCGGTCAGCCGGGAGGCGAACTCCGGCAGCACGCCGTCGCGGGCCCGCCAGAAGTCCCGCACCGTGTCCCGGTAGCGGCCGTTCCACTCGCTCCACAGCGGCGGGAAGTTGCCGACCTGGTAGCCGCCGTCGCCGACGTCCCACGGCTCGGCGATCAGCTTGACCCGCGACACCACCGGGTCCTGCTGCACCAGGTCGAAGAACGCGGAGAGCCGGTCCACCTCGTGGAACTGCCGGGCCAGCGTGGCCGCCAGGTCGAACCGGAACCCGTCGACGTGCATCTCGGTCACCCAGTAGCGCAGGCTGTCCATGATCAGCTGGAGCACGTGCGGGCTACGCATCAGCAGGCTGTTGCCGGTGCCGGTGGTGTCGAAGTACGACGCCGGCTCGTCGTCCACCAGCCGGTAGTACGACGCGTTGTCGATCCCGCGGAAGGAGAGCGTCGGGCCCAGGTGGTTGCCCTCGGCGGTGTGGTTGTAGACCACGTCGAGGATCACCTCGATCCCGGCCGCGTGCAGCGCCTTGACCATCGACTTGAACTCGGTGACCTGCCCGCCGCAACCGCCCGCGGAGGAGTAGCCGTTGTGCGGGGCGAAGAAGCCGATGGTGTTGTAGCCCCAGTAGTTGGTCAGGCCGCGGCCGAGCAGATGGCCGTCCTGCACGTACTGGTGCACCGGCATCAGCTCCACCGCGGTGACGCCCAGCTTCGTCAGGTGCTCGATCACCGCCGGGTGGCCCAGGCCCGCGTAGGTGCCGCGGATCTCCGCGGGCAGGCCCGGGTGGGTCATGGTCAGCCCGCGCACGTGCGCCTCGTACATCACCGTCTCGTGGTACGGCCGCTTCGGCAGCCGGTCGTCGCCCCAGTCGAAGTACGGGTCGGCGACCACCGAGAGCATCGCGTGCGGCAGGCTGTCGGCGGTGTCGGGCGTGTCCGGGTCGCCGTCGCGGTAGCCGAGCAGCGAGGGGTGGCCGTCGGCCTGGCCCTCGACCGCTTTGGCGTACGGGTCGAGCAGCAGCTTGGCGGGGTTGCAGCGGTGCCCGCGCGCCGGGTCGTACGGGCCGTGCACCCGGAAGCCGTAGCGCTGCCCGGGGCCGACGCCGGGCAGGTAGGCGTGCCGGATGACACCGTCGACCTCGGTCAGGGTCACCCGCGTCTCCTTGCGCGAGTCGTCGAGCAGACACAGCTCGACCTTCTCGGCGACCTCGGAGAAAAGCGCGAAATTGGTGCCGGTGCCGTCGAAGGTGGCGCCGAGCGGAAAGGGGTGGCCACTCCATTTGTGCATTTCCGAAACCTTACTGTCGGTACTGCCTCTCCCACTCGACATAGCGGCCCGACTCGCGGACGAGGCCCGCGACGAACCAAAGAACCACCGCCGAGTCATCCGTCCAGCCCAGCACCGGAATCACGTCCGGAATCGCGTCGATCGGTGAGAGCACGTACAGCGCGGCGAGCAGCGAGAACGCCGCCAGCCGGCGCCGGGACAGCCCCGGGTAGCGGCGGCCGAGCACCGCGGCGACCATCCGCGGCGTCGCGACAAGCCGCCGGGCCAGTCCCGGGGCCCCCGGGCGACGGGTCTCGCGGTACAGCCCCCAGGCCGAGCGGCCTGCGCTCAGGCGGGTGGGCGTCGTCGTGCGCGCGGACTTCGCCGTGCGGTCGGGCGTCGTCGTACCCGCCGGCGTGCGCACCGTCCTGGCCATGGCCGTCCTCCGTGTCCGTCATCCTTGGATTCCCCTCCGTCGTGGTGTGCCGTACCGGTCGTACGGGTCCTTCAGAGCGTTCCTGTCCGACTTCCGTGCATCCATCTACGCCGATCCGCGCAGATACCCGGGCGTCCCGGGTAGGAGAGCGTTGCAGCCGCTCATGCGGGGCAGTGGACGAGTGGTCATGGGGTGAAGGCCGTGGAGGACGTGCAAGCCCGCGGAACGGGTACCGACCGGGTGGACCTGGTGTGCCGGCCGGAAGCCGCCGCCGAGGCCAGAAGTGCGGCGAGAGCGTTCCTCGACGGACTGTCCCCCAGGGTGGGGGCCGCCGTCGCCGAGAACCTGCTGCTCATGGTCTCCGAACTCGTGACGAACGCGATCCGACACGCGGGAGGGGCACTCGAAGTCCGGTTCAGCAGCACCCCGGAGCGCCTGCACGTCGCCGTCGACGACGCCAGCCCGTCGCTGCCCCGGCTGCGCCGTCCGGACTGGACCGGGCGCACCGGCGGCTTCGGCTGGTCCATGGTGCACAAGCTCGCCGACGGCCTGGCGATCCACCCGCGCGACGGCGGGGGGAAGACGGTGGCGGCGTTCCTGGCGCGGTAGCGGGGTGACCCGGTTCGGCGGCGCCGTTGCGGCGCCGCCGGCCGTACCGCTGCCGGCCGTACCGCCGCCCGCCGGCGTCGCCCGGACCCGTACCGCTGCCCGTCGCCCGAACCCGTACCCGTACCCGTACCGGACGGCCGTACCGCCTCCGCACACGGCGACACGCCGCTCCGCGCGAGGGCGGGGCGGCGCGTGCTGCGCCGGCACCGGCCGTTACCGGTGGCTGTAGCCGCGCCGGTCCAGGGCGGAGATGCCCACGGCCGCCAGCCCGATCTGGATCAGCCACTCGATCCAGTCCACGCCGTGGGTATGGGCCACGCCCACCCAACTGGCGATCGCGGCGCCGACGAACGCGGCCACGATGCCGATCAGGATCGTCCACACCACCCCGATGTGCTGGCGGCCCGGCACGACCAGCCGCCCCAGCACGCCGATGATGATGCCGATCACGATGGCACTGATGATCCCCGAGATCTCCACGACAACCTCCGCATGTCACGTTCCGCCACGTTCTGTCATGTGCACTCTCAGGAGTCGCTTGCCCCCGCATCGGCCCCGCACACGGCCCGCCCCGCCGCGACGGCGAGTGCGCCGGCGCGTGCCCCGGGAGTATGCGGAAGGAGAGTGCCGCGGGATGTATTGACCTGTGCGGGACGGGGTATACGGCTCGCGTCGCGTACGACGAACGTACGGGGAACGGACAAGGGGCGCGGGGATGAACGACAGCACGACGGCCGAGCACGGCCGGGCCCCGGCGGCGACGCCCGACCTGTGGGTCGGCGCGGCGTACGACGGCGACACCGGCTCGATCGCGGTCGCCCGCGCCATGGCCGCGGCCTTCCTCGACCGCGCCCGCGACCGGCACGGCCTGCCCGTACCGGCCCAGGCGCACGCCGACGCCCAGCTCGTGGTGAGCGAGCTGGTCACCAACGCGGTGAAGTACGCCCCCGGGCCCTGCGTGCTCAACCTGGAGATCCGCGGCCCGGTGCTGGAGATCACCACCTGGGACACCGACGCCACGCTGCCGCTCGCCCGCGCCGCCGAGCCCGGCCGGATCGGCCAGCACGGCCTGGAGATCGTCTTCGCGCTCTGCGACGGCTTCGAGGTCCGCCGCGAACCGGTCGGCAAGCGGATCACGGTCCGCCTGGCGCTCGGCCCGATCGGCCCGTTCGACGTATAGGCCCGTTACGCCGCCGGCCCGGACCGGACCGGACCGGCCCGGCCCGACCGGGCTCGGGCGAACCCCCCTCGGCGTGCGGTGCGGACGGCGTTCAGCCGTCGCTCGTCCTGACCAGCGCTCCGTGCGCGTTGCGCTCATACGTGCGCCGCTTGTTCTTCTCGATCTTCCGGGCGACCTCGGCGTCGAGGTCCAGCCCGTTCATCTGCGCCAGGGCGGTCAGATAGAGGAAGACGTCGGCCAACTCCTCCCCGAAGTCGGCATGCCCCTTGCGCCACGCGGTGAACGCCTCGCCCACCTCGGCGGTGAGCAGCCCGAACTCCAGGGCCACATCGTCGATGTTGAAGCCCTTGGCGAGCTTGTTCTCCCAGGCGAGCTGCTGGGCGGATGCGATGTCCACGGCTCCTCCGAAGCGGTGCGGCGCGTGCGGCCGCAGCCTAGCGGGCGCCCAGGTCCCGCCGTCTCGACCCACGCCGATCGCCGCCCGGCCGGCGGGAGTTCGCCGTATCGGCGTACGCCCCGCCGCTATGATGCGGGCCATGGAGTGTTTTGCCACGTGGCGTACGCGCCGCTGAGGGACCGGCCCGACGCCGATGTCGTGGCCGGGAGCGGGCCGATGCCGTTGCTCGCTCGGTCACCAGGCCTCACCGCGTCTCAGCACGCCCTCAGTCCGAAAGGCACACTCCCATGCGCATCCGTGCGTTCACCCCGCACGACCTGGCACCACTCACCGAACTGACCATCGCGACGTTCCGGCCGTTCTACGAGGACTCCTTCCGCCCGCTGGTGGGGCGAGGCCGTCTTCGCCGTCCAACACGGGAACTGGCGTGAGGACTACCGCGAACAGGTGGCCGAACTCCACGCGCCCGAACGGCACCGGTACGTCGCCCTCGCCGAAGACGAGGACGCCCTCGCGGGCTACGTGGCGTGGAGCGTCGACCCGACCCGCAAGAAGGGCGACGTCACGATCCTCGCCGTCTCGGCCCGGCACCGGCGGCACCGCGTGGGCACCGCCCTGTGCGAACACGCCTTTGCGCAGATGCGGGCCCTCGGCGCCGAGGTCGTCGAGATCGGCACCGGGGGAGACGGGTTCCACGCACCGGCCCGCGCGCTCTACGAGGCGCTCGGGTGCACACCGGTTCCGCTCACCGTCTATTTCCGCCGGCTCTGACGCCTCCCGGACGGGCGCCTCCCGCGCCCGTCCGGGTGCGGTACTGCCGGTGCCGGGTACGGCCCGCATCACGTCCCGGGACGCCCAGGCCGGTGTCCAGGCGGGCCACCACGGGGGATGTCGTCGGCCGGGCAGAGCGCGGAGTCGCCGGGGTAGCCGTGGTAGCCGGGGGCAGCCGTCGAGGGTGTGTCGGGACTCCCGTGAGTTCTTTCTCCTCGGTCCGTCATCTTCTGACCTGCGGCGCTGCCCGTCGAAGTCGACACCCTCCGCGACATCCTCCACGACCAAGAGGTGCCCCGGGCCGCCCTGGCTGCCCTGGTCGTCTTCCACGCGCTCACCTCCGTGCAGCTGCGACGCCTGAAGACCACCGACCTGCGCGACGGACGCCTGTTCCTGCCGAACCGGACAGTCCTGCTCGCCGACCCCGTGCGTACCCGCGTGGCGGCCTACCTGGACTACCGAAACCACCGCTGGCCACGCACCGCCAACCCCCACCTGTTCGTCTCCCAGACCACCGGCTGCGGCGTCGAGCCGGTCAGCCACGTCTGGATCAACGACGTATTCGGCATGCCCACCAGTCGACTGCGGGAAGACCTCCTCCTCCACGAAGCCGAGGCCACCGGCGGCGACCCCCGCCGCATCTGCGACCTGTTCGGCCTGACCGTCGGAGCTGCCTTGCGCTACACCGGCACCACCGACCAACCCGGCATCGTCGAACACAGCCTCCGCACAGCGGGACCTGCACCGAGACCAGAGCCTGGGTAAAAGGCATGACCAGATGCGCCATAAACCCGCCCCGGTCTTGAACCTCGGATGGGCGCCCCCCGAATACGCGCTGGAGGGGCGCTGAGCGCAGTGTTCACGCCGCTCACAGCGCCGCCCTGGTCCATGCTGGGCCCCGTGAACATCGAAGACGTACGTGCGGCGCTCAGCGCGGGAGACCTTGCGGCACTGATAGGCCTCGACGAGTGCGGATGGATGGACGTGAAGTCTGCGCCCTACATGGTCGACAAGGGGCCCCACCACAAGGAAGAGCTCGTCAAGGACGTCGCCGGCTTTGCCAACACCGCGACCGGTGGGCTGCTCATCATCGGCTTCAAGGTGACCAAGGCCAACGGGGTGGAGACCGTCTCAAAAAGTCAACGCAGTGCCACGGACGCTGGTCGACACTGAGACGTACCGCAAGCTGATCGACGAGCGGGTCTACCCGCACATCGAGGGCCTGGAGCTGAGATGGGTCGAGTGCGGTGATGGCAAGGGAGTGTTGAGCATTGACGTCCCAGCTCAGCCCGCCAGCGCGCGCCCGTTCGTGATTCCGGCGCCTATCGGGACGGACTCGCAGTCAGTCACAGGTCTCGCTGTCCCCGTGCGACGGGGAGACCAGACTGTTTTCTGGAGCCGCCAGGAGGCTCACCGCCGGTTGTCCGCAGGGTGGATGGCCATCGGAGCCCCAACTGCTGACGACAGCGGCGTGCATCGGGCGACCGAGGAGTCCGTCGCACTCCACGGGAACACCGCGGACCGGTCCAAGACGCAGCGGATCCTCGCTGCGGTGCCCTTTGACGCGCCCTGGCTCCGCATGCTCCAAGGCCGGCCAACGATGCGCAGGGTCAGGGCGGACGTCACGCGAGCGATCGACACGGCCTGGGATGCCCTCATCACCGACAACGACATCAAATTCCTCGATCCTGAGCTGGCGAACGCGCACGCTACGTTCATGGACAGCCTCCGCCGACTGATCGACGAACTCGACGGCATGCACGACCCGGACAACGGCTCCAGCCCCCCGGCCTACGTAGAGGTCCCCCCGGAGTGGAAGCGCTCTGACCCCGAGCGGTACCAGCAGACGTTGGCCGACCTGTCTGGGGCTCGTGACGCCTTCCTTGAGGCGCGCACCGAACTCATGAACTCGCTGAACCGCAGGGGCCTCTTGAGCTGAGCGAGACCCAGTCCCAGTCCTGCTTCTGCAATGGACAGGGCACTTTCCCCGGCAGCGGGGCCCACGGGCGTCTGTCGGACCTGGATGGCAGAGTGACCGGTCATGGAAACGGAAGACTTCTGGAAGCTCATACAGGCCGCTCGCTCGCGCACCACGGCGGAAGGCTCCTTCGACCGGGCACTGGTCGAAACACTGACAGCACGTTCGAAGCGCGAGATCCTTGAGTACCAGGAGCACTTCGACGCGTTCCGTGGCGCCCTGTATCGCTGGGACGTCTGGGCAGCGGCATATCTGATCGGCGGCGGCTGCTCCGACGACAGCTTCACCGACTTCCGCGCCGGCGTCATTGCCGAAGGCCAGGCCTGGTATGAGCGCGTAGCCGCCAATCCCGACAGCCTGGCTGAGCACCCACTCATCGCCGCAGCAGCAGAGGCGGGCAAGGACCACGTCCTCTTCGACGAAGAAGTGAACTACGCTGCCGCCGATGCGTTCGGGCAACTGACCGGCGACAGGCACGACTTCTACGAGGCATGGGACCAGTACCGGAAGGCCCAACCTCATGAGCAGGCCGAGCAGGACATGGGCGAGGACTTCGACTTCGACGACGACGAACAGATGCACCGCCGACTGCCGCGCCTCGCTGCGCTCTACCTCCCGGGCAATTCCGTATGAGGATGGGAAACGAACACCCTGACGATCGGCCAGCTACCCGCTGATCAGCGGGTTCCGCCAGTGCCCCTCAGTTCGGCAGGCTCGGAGAAACCCAGGCCTGCTCGGTGCCGTTCAAGAGGCACGATCCGTGAGTTCGGCTACGTGGCCCCTCCAGAAAACTTGAACCCACGGCCTTTTGATGGAAGGCCCTGCGGTCACAGCAGCCGGTCCCCCCACTTCGTTCGGGTGTCCCTGGCGCTCAACAGCTCAGCTGTGTAATCCGCCGGTCGGCCGCGAGGAATCGTTACCGCCTCACCCGGCGGAGTGAGCGTGTGCCTGATCGGGCCTGGTTGTGGGCAGTGCTCGGGCTGAGAACACCGCCCCTCGAAAGGACTCGTGAGGCGTCTTCGCCTGCCGTGGCCGCCGGCCTCGGCGCGCTCACTCTCCTGGTTGCCGTGCCGTCCTCGGCCAGTGCGGCATCAGGAACACTGACCTATCGCATCTTTGTGAATGATTCCCAAACGGTGGTCAAGGAGCTGACCAACCCCGAGGACGCGACCTGCTACACCCTTGACCCTGGGTCCCCCTGGGGCGTCGTCAACGGCTACAACAACACGAATGCGGTCGCGATCCTCTACCCCGACCTGGACTGCAAGGGAACCTGGCGGCGAGTTCCGCCCGGCGGCGAGCTGTTCCCCACCCAACCGCATGAAAGGGTTCGTACGGTCTCTTTCCTGACAGCCGGCTGACCACCGGACCCAGCAACGCCGAAGGCCCCGGCGGGCGGCGCTGAGCGGAACGCGCGCAGCAGCTGACCGCGCTCGGCATCTGACCACAAGGCACGCACGAGGCAGGGCCCGGAGCCATCGGTAGTGGCTCCGGGCCCTTGGGATTCTCCAGCGCTCGGCTGAGGGGCCGCCCATCAGCCCAGCCCGGGGTCAGGCCGGTGTGGCGGTGCGGAGGGTGTTCATGGCGCGAGCGCACGGCTCTCAACCAGGGAGTGACCGTGCGGCGCGGCCAGGGCTACACCTTTCGCGCAGGGCGACGCCGGTTACCCGAATTGAGCCACCAGCCCTGGGTTCGACGGCCCGGATGAACCCAAGTCCACCCCGGTACCGCTCCGGACACAGCACCCGCGAGTTCGGTCACGAACCGCCTGGGGAAATCTCGAACCCACGGCCTTTCCCCGGAGCGCGAAGAACCACCAGCCCCGCGGCGCCGTCGTGAGGGCCACCAGCAGTGCCGCGGCGCAGGCCCGCACCGGCGCGGGAGCGCGCCGGGCGAGGTGCAGGGTCGCGGCACACGTCGAGCCGCCGAGGACGACGCGGGCGTGCTGCCCCGCGGTTGCGGCAGCGCGAGGAGGCGCGGGTCGCGTACCGACCGTTCCGCCGCCGGATACCGGGACAGCGTCTCAGTCGGCGTGCAGGACGAAGAACAGGAAGCACAGGAAGCGGGAGCGGGCGGCGACTTCGTCGGGGAACAGGTCGCGGGCGGCCGGATCGGGCGCCGGCTCGCTGATGACCGTGATCCGGAAGCCGGCCGCCGTGAACGCGTCGGTCATCGCGTGCAGCGGCCGGTGCCAGCGGCTCACCGGGGCGCTCTGGTCGCCGAAGGTCCACTCCTCGACCCAGTTGGTGGTGTCGAAGTACCCGTACTCGTCCTGGCGGCCGGCCTCGCGGTGCATCAGGTTGACGGCGAAAGGGTGCTCCACGGCCGTGATCAGCCGGCCGCCGGGCTTGAGTACGCGCCGCAGCTCGGCCAGCGCCGGACCCCAGTCCTTCAGATAGTGCAGCACCAGGGCCGCTGTGACGTCGTCGAACGTGTCGTCGGCGTAGGGAAGGGGGCTGCCCAGGTCGGCCAACTGAAGGTCCGCGTCGTCGCCGAGACGCTGCCGGGCCAGCTCCAGCATCCGGGTGCTCGCGTCGAAACCGCTCACGACGGCGCCGCGGTCGCGCAGTTCGGCGATCAGAGGGCCGGAACCGCAGCCCGCGTCGAGAATCCGGCGCCCGGACACATCTCCGGTGAGGGCCAGCATCGCGGGCCGCTGGTAGTAGGCATTGATGAGGCCGGCTTCGTTCGCGGCCGTGTACCCCTCGGCGAAGACGTCGTAGGGGTTCACTTCCGGCCTATCCACAGGCGCGGCGGAGGGCGAGGCAAGCCCGGCGGAGGGTGCGTTCACCTGTTGGTGGTCCGAAGTCATGGTGCGAGAGACGTGTGCCGGCGTCGCTTCGGTTCCTTGCCGCACACCGTCTCCTCCCTCGGGTAGGACCAACTCGCCCTACGCCACCGGGAAGTTCTCGGCGCGCTGGGCCCTCACACGCTGGGCGGCCAGAGGGGCGGCCACTGGTCGCCGTCCTCCTGGCAGAACCGTCGCCCGGACACGTGCATGGCCAGTTCCGGCCGCCACTCCTCGCGATAGTCCGGGTCATCGCGGAACGCCAGCGCCAGGCGCCGGACACGCAGGCAGGGCCACTGCTCCACATCGATCTCGACGTAACTGGAGAACTCCGAGCCCGGCTCGATCCGTGAGCACGTGACGCAGCCCGTGAACATCACCATCCTCGACTCGAACCGCCCTCCGCCCCGCTCCACGTACCAGGCGGGCATGCGCTTCGGCTCGTGGTCGAGGAGCGACGCGAACCCGTCCTCGTCGATCCGCGACAGCAGGAAGCCGAGCAGCGCCTCCGCGTACGGCTCGAAGCTGGGCACAGCGGAGTCCTTCGGGGGAATGGTGGCATCAGCAGCACTGACGGCGTGGTGCGAGGGTGGGGGCGGCTGGACCGCGAGGCGGGGAGAACGGTTCGGGTCGGTCCTGTTGGTGTGACGCCGTCCCTGGCTCGTGCGGTTCCCTCGCGTGGTATCCGCAGGGGCATCTCGCGCCGACTCAGCGCGCCCAGAGCGGAGTCGGCGCCCGGGTGGACTGCCCACTGAGGTGTTCTCGGCAACCTGACGGTTGCGTTGCGTGACGATCGTTCGGGCGGGCAAGACTCGCGGCTGGCTGACACCGAAGGGAAGCTGCGCCCGCTTGGTCAGTTCTCGTCCTTTGCCGGTCAGCACGATGACCTTGATCCGGCGATCGGTCGGGTGCTGCTGGCGCACGGCGAGACCGCGTTGTTCGAGGGCGTCGACCAGCGAAGTCACGTAGGAGTTGTCGCATCCGAGTCGCTTTGCGAGCTGCCGCATGGGGATCGGTTCGTCCAGGGGGAGGACGAGCAGTGCCCGCAGGGGTGGCGTGGCTTTCGTGTTCATCCCCAGCCAGGCGGCGTCGATGGACACCATCACCAAGGCGCGGACGGGGCAGGCGTCCTCGATTTTCAACGCCGGCAAGCAACTGGGAGGCGCCATCGGCGTCGCGCTGCTCAGCGCCGTACTCGCCGCCGTGGGCCCGACCCAGGAGGAGGCCGGCCATGTCGACGTCCACCTGACCGCCTACCACGACGCGTTCCTCGCCGCGGCCGCAGCAGCCACACTCGCCGTCGCGGTCGCTCTCGCCATCCATGATGCTGACGCCTCCACCACCATGACGCGTCGCCGAAACCCCCGTGCGGCCGAGCGCCAGGCCGAGGAGCCCGCGGTCGCCGCCGAAGACGGCTGAAAAGCACACGCAATTCGGGGTCTTCTCGGCAACGTGACAATCACGGTGCGAGAGGGCCTGTCGGATGGCTGGTTGGTGACCTGGCATCAGATATGCGTGACAGGCACCACGGAGGGAACCCGCAGGTCATCTCCGCCCCGGACGGCTGGCCGCTGTGGGTCTCACCGGTCCGCCCGGGCCGCGAGCACGACACCACCTGCGCCCGCGCGCA
This sequence comes from Streptomyces sp. NPDC088194, assembly GCF_040702025.1. Lineage (NCBI taxonomy): Bacteria > Bacillati > Actinomycetota > Actinomycetes > Kitasatosporales > Streptomycetaceae > Streptomyces > Streptomyces sp. NPDC088194. The sequence continues at coordinate 46,524 of NZ_JBFBIV010000026.1, forward strand.
CGGCCTGGTCGACGCCCTGAACCGGGTCGCCGACGCCCTCGGCATCCCCACCCTGACCGACCTCGGCTACGAGAACGCCGCAGATGGCTTCCGCCACCCGGTCAAGTAGCCCAAGCGCCGCGAACTTGCCGAGCCCGACAAGGCGTTCGACGCCGTGATGCGCGGCGTCCACGCCCTCGCCGAACGTGCCAACGCACTGCTGAAGGTCACCTTCAAGGCCCTGCTCCGGGTCAGCCTCGACCCTGCGGCCATCACCCGGATCGCCCGCGCCGCACTCGTCCTGAGGTTGCTCCGATGCTGCTGACCCAGACACGCAAGGGCCCGGCCTCGGGGCCCGTCCCGGTCCGCGCCGAAGATCCCCGCGCCGTGTCCAGGTCTGACAGCGAGACAACCCCCGGGCTGCCGTCGGACAGGAATTCCTCGATGACCGGTCCGAGATCCTCGGAGGGAACATAGGCGCCGCCGAACGGCAACTCATCCGGAAGCACCGATCCGGTCGAACACCGCAGCTGTCCGGCCATCTTGTCGTGCCACACGTAGAACGTCGCCGGCCCTGAAACCCCCATGCGGCGAACCCGTCCTCGCAGCGCCGCCGCAGTCGACTCGAAAGCAGCCGCCACCTCGGCGACGGACAAGGACTTCCTGTCCTCCGCGTTCGCCCCCAGCCACCAGGTATTGGTCTCCCGCTCCACCTGACGGTCGGTCGGTTCCTTGGACGAGGCGTCCAAGACGGACATCGTCAGCCGCGTGGAGCAAGCCGTGACCCAGCGGGAGTGGGCAGGTTCGCCGGCGGAGGCGATCACACATCAAGACCAGTCCAGTGTTGACATTGACCGGGCGGTCAATAATATTGGCCACATGGTCAATAGCGATGCGACTCGCGCACCTCATCAACTCGGTGCAGTCAGCGTGCTGGTCGGGGTCTACGCCGCCGCCATGGTCGGAACGGTCGTGGCGCTGGCGGTCATGGCGTCCACGGCCCCGGAGAAGGCGACCAATGAGGCGTGGGGGCACGCCCTGATCGTCACGTTCTTCGCAGTCCTCCTTCTGGTGCGACTCCGGTCCGCCCGATTGGGCAGCACCACGGCAGTCCGGGCACTCGGCATCATCGCCGCGGCGATGCTCGTCGCGAACCTGGTGGAAGCCGCCCTGCCGGGTGCCTTCCCAGGGTGGATGCGGGTCGAGATGGTGGCGATCGCCCTGTGGATGTCGATACTGCTCACCCTGCTCCGTCGTTCGGCACGCCGCTGATTGGTGCCTCTCGCAAACTCCCCGCTAGGAATGATGGTGTGAAAACTCCCCACCGAGAGCCTCACCCCCATCCGCGCACTCGTCAGCGCCTCAGCGAGGAGGTACGTCGGACACAGATCATCAAGGCCACCATCGCGGTGGTTGCCGAACTCGGCTACGAGGGTGCCTCCCTGGCCCGGATCGCTGAGCGGGCGGACGTTTCCAAAGGCTTGATCTCGCACTACTTCACAGACAAGGATCGCCTCATGGAAACGGTTGCCAGGACCACTCTGGCGACCCTCAGGCAGACCATTGCCGACTCTCTGGTCCTGACCGACCCGGTTCCCGAGGTCATCCGTGCCGCGATTCGCCGGGTGGCCCGCTTGGGCGCAACGCACCAAGCCGAGCTGACCACGATGCGACAGATCAGCACCAACCTGCGTGAGGCCGACGGGACCCTACGGCTCGGCCTCACCGACTACGAGGAGACCTACCAAGGCCAGGAAGCCCTGTTCCGTCGCGGTCAGGAAGAGGGCAGCCTCCGCGACTTCGACACTCGGGTCATGTCGGTCACCTACCAGGGCGCCATCGACACGATGGTCACCTACCTCCATGAGCATCCCGAGGTCGATGCCCACCTCTACGCGGATGCACTCGCTGACCTCGTCGTCGCTGCTATCAGGCGCTGCTGAAGAGATGCCACGGAACTGAGTGCGTTGTGGCAAAGGGAGTCCGTGTTCGATGAGTAGGGGCTTCTTCGTGTGCGGGGCATGATCGCGGAGGGGTGGGGGGAGGCAGCGGGCGGCTTGTTGTTGATCGAGGGGGGGGGTGCGATGCCGTCGGTGCTGGGGTTGATGGAACGGCGTGAGGCGCGGGGGAGGCAGGATCTGGAGTCTTGGACGGAGGATCTGGATCAGGCTCAGGCGAAGGTCGATGCCGCGCGGGAGCGAGTCGAGCGGGCTCGGGTGGGGCGCGAGGAGCTCGCGTCGGTGCTGGCTGAGGAGAACGCGGTTGATACGCCGGTTTCCGTGCCTTCGGGTGGTGGGGTGGTGACCGCTGTGGGATCGAGCGGCTTGGGCGCGGGGCATGGCGAGCGGCCGCCGGTGTGGCGGCCGGGCACGGGCGAGGAGGTGCTCAGCGGCCTGTATCGGGAGGTGTTCGCCGCAGTGGTGGCTGCTTCGGGGCCGGTGAACGGGGTGGAGTTGACGCGGGCGGTGGGCCGGGATGCGGACACGAAGAACGAGGTGGAGAAGATCCGGCATCGTGCCTACGTGCTGGAGAGGCGGGGCTGGCTGGTGCGGGCGAAGGACGGACGGTTCACGCCCGCGCCCGCGCCCGGGGCCGCCGGCCGGGGCGTTTCTCCGGCCAGCGCGGAGCGTCTCCGGCCAGGCGACGAGACAGCCTGATCACGGCGGCCCACCACACCATCTGGGCGTGTTGGTCGGGGCGTCGTTCGTGGTCGCGGTTGAGGCGGCGTGAGCGGGAGAGCCAGCTCAGCGTGCGCTCCACCACCCGCCTGCGGGCCAGTACGACAAATCCGCGTTGCCCGTCGGAGCGGCGCACGACCTCGACACGCACTCCGTGACGGGCGAACGCCGCTGCGAGCGTCGGGCCCTGATAGGACCTGTCGACCCACACCAGTTTCAGCAGCCGGCCCGGCTGCCCCCATGAACGTCTCCAGCAGCGCGGGGGCGGCCCTGGAGTCGTGCACATCAGCCGTGGTCACGATGACCTCCAAGAGCAGACCCTCGGTGGCGGTCAGGACGTGACGCTTGCGCCCGTCACGTGACTTGCCGCCGTCGTATCCGCGGCTGTCCTCACCGACGGTCTCGGAGGCGTCCACCGGCTGGCTGTCGATGGCTCCCGCGCTGGGCTCGGTGTTGCGGCCTGAGCGTTCCCTCGCCGTGCGGCGCAGGCGTTCGTGCAGTTCACACACGTAGCCGCAGGTCCGCCAGCGGCGGAAGAAGTCGTAGACCGCCTGCCAGTACGGGAAGTCGACGGGCAGGGCCATCCACTCCGCATCCGTTATGTCACTCGGATAGCACCGCACGCGCCGTCCTGGAGCGATCGAACCGAACCTGTGGACGTAGCAGTCACACCCAGGGGTGACCGTGGGGGACGCAGGCACAGCGATACTGCGCAACTGATCGGGCAACGGGCTTCCTTGGTCGTGCTGGTGTCGTAACCGCGTCACTACCAAGGGGCCCGTTCTTTCATGCCCACGGCCGCACCCGTATCTCCGTCCGGGTGACCACCCGCGCCGCACACCTCGAACGAAATCCGTTCTGCCACAACGCACCGAACCTCGCAATCTGACTGTCCGTCAGATCACGAAGTATCACTGGACTACCAGGACCGTCAAAAGCCTCTTTCCAAAGAGTCTTTCGATGCCTACAGTCACCCACATGGACGGATCAGAACGTAAGCTTCGCGACCCGCGGGAACTGCAAGCACTCGCCCACCCTGTCCGCATGCGTCTGTGCCAGGCCCTGTATGAACGCGGCACAGCGACGGCCACGGAACTCGCCGAGATGGTCGGAGAAAGTCAGGCGAACTGCTCCTGGCATCTGCGCCAGTTGGCCAAGTACGGCTTCGTCGAGGAGGCCGGCGGGGGCAAAGGCCGAAATCGTCCATGGCGACCGGTGCCGCATCCATTGTCGTGGGGCGACAGCGACGAGGCAGGGGAGGTGGCGGCCGCCAGTGACGCACTCAGCACCCAGTTCTTCGAGCAAGAGTTCGCAGGACTGCGTGACTGGCTGACATGGTGGCGCACCGACCCGCCCGGCTGGCAGGACGCCGCGAACTGGGTACAAAACATCGACTGGCTCACGATCGACGAGCTTAAGGAGCTCAACGAGGCGCTCAGCAAGATCATCATTCGCCGCCGCGAACGCCGGGACCCTGCGAACCGGCCCGCCGGGTCCCGTCAGATCCGGATCTTCGCCTGGGCGGTCCCTGCGGCCCCCTGCGGGGACGACTCATGCGTGCCGCACTGAAGATACCGGGGTTCCGGCTGCTCTTCGCCGGCTTGTCCGCGAGCATGCTCGGCGACGCCCTGCTCGTACTGGTCTTCGCGATCTGGGTCAAAAGCCTCACCGGATCGAACGGCTCGGCCGGGCTGGTCACACTTTTCATGGCGGTGCCATACACCCTGGCGCCGCTAAGCGGTTGGCTGGTCGATCGTTTCCGACATCGCCCCTTTCTGATGGTCGCCAACCTGGGCTCGGCGTTGATCCTCCTCCCACTGTTCGCCGTGCGAGATGCCGCAGAGGTCTGGATCATCTACGTAGTCGCCGCGCTCTACGGCTTCTCCTCAGTGACGATCGCGGCGTCGCTCAACGGGCTGATCAAGGAGATGCTCTCCGAGGAGCTGATCGCCGATGCGAACGGCATGCTCCAGACGGTTAAGGAAGGGACGCGGCTGGTCGGTCCGCTCGCTGGCGCCGCGCTCTTCGCGACCGTGGGCCCCATGGCCATCGCCGCGATCGACGCTGTCACGTTCCTGGTCGCCGCAACCGCGGTCGCCCGTATCCGGTTGCGAGAGGAGCCGCCTGCACGCTCAAGACTGCACTGGCAGAGCGAGCTGACCGCCGGCCTGGTTCATCTCAGGGCAGAAGCAGCCCTACGCCGCATGTCGATCGCCATGGCGACTAGCTATCTGGTTATAGGCATCAACGAGACGGCAATATTCGCAGTCGTCGACAGGGGTCTGCACCGAACGCCGGCGTTCGTTGGCGTGCTCGCATCTGCCCAAGGCGTCGGTGCTATCGCCGGAGGGCTGCTCGCTGGCCGGCTCATCGGGAGAGCCGGCGAGTTCACGGCCATCGCGATCGGCATGGCAGCGGTCGGACTCGGGAATGCCCTGTTCGCCCTGCCATGGCTGCCCGTCATCTTCGTGGGCATCGTCGTCAGCGGCCTAGGGCTGGCCACGGTGATCGTCGGGTACACCACCGCGATCCAACTCCACACGCCCAGGCCCCTCATCGGCCGCGTCTCCACGGCCGTCGAGTCACTCATCGGCGGGCCGCAGATGATCTCGATCGCGGCCGGGGCCGCGCTGGTGTCCCTTGTCGACTATCGGCTTCTACTCCTCGTCGTCACAGCGGGGACACTCACAAGCGCGTTCTATCTGTGGCCGGCACGCAGGTTGACTCCGGCACGTCCCCCGAAGGATCACCCTGTCAAAGGGACGCCCCTCTTCTAGTGCCGCATCAGGCAACGTTCGCCTTCCTGTGACCTGACGCGCCGCTCGGGTCCCGTCCTGGGCGGTGTTCGGCCGTCAGGCTGTGCGGGTGGCTGAACGAGTACGTGTCCGTGAGATTGATGACGATGAGGGCGGACGGTTGCTGCGGATCATTCGCCGTGGCACCGGGTCGGTGGTGACCTGGCGCCGGGCCCAGATGGTGCTGCTGTCTGCGCAGGGCATGGCCGTGGCGAAGATCGCCGAGGTCACGTTCACGAGCGCGGACCGGGTCCGGGACGTGATCCACAACTTCAACACCGACGGCTTCGACTCGCTCTACCCGAAGTACGAAGGTGGGCGGCCGAAGACGTTCACTCTGCCCGAGCGCCGGGAGATCAAGAAGATCGCCAAGTCCAAGCCGGCCGAGCATGGCCTGCCGTTCTCGACCTGGAGCTTGGTCAAGCTGGCGGACTTCCTGGTCGCCGAGGGGGTGGTCGACGACATCAGCCATGAGGGCCTGCGCATCCTCGCTCCGCGAGGAAGGCGTCTCCTTTCAACGCGTGAAGACCTGGAAGACCTCTCGCGATCCGGACTACGCGGCCAAAAAGCGCGAGTCGAGCACCTGTAGGCGATTGCCGACGGCGAGGTCATACCCGAGGACGGAGAGCCTGGGGTGGTCTCCTGCATGGACGAGTTCGGCCCGCTCAACCTCCAGCCCCACCCCGGACGCCAGTGGGCTGAACGCGGCGGCAAGCACAAAAACCCCGAGCGGGAACCCCGCCCCCGGCGGCGGGCGACCTACACCCGCCCGCACGGCGTCCGCCACCTGTTCGCCGCCTACGACCTGACCAAGGACAAGCTCTACGGGCACATCAAGAAGACCAAGAACCGGTCGAAGTTCCTGGAGTTCTGCCGCTACCTGCGCACCCTCTACCCGGCCACGGTCCGCCTCGCAATCGTCTGCGACAACTACTCCCCGCACCTGGCCACCAAGCGGTGCCGCCGGGTTGCAGACTGGGCCGAGGCCAACAACGTCGAGATCGCCTACACCCCGACCAACAGCTCGTGGCTGAACCGCATCGAAGCCCAGTTCACCGCCCTGCGCTACTTCACCCTCGACGGCACCGACCACGCCAGCCACAAAGAGCAGGGCAGCATGATCCGCCGCTACATCATCTGGCGAAACCGTCACGCCAACGACGAGCGCCTGCGACACGTCGTCGCCCGGGCGGACGTCGCTTGAAGTCAGCCACCTCAGCTCGTGGGCTCCGGCGAACGCTTGCAGATACAGAATGGGTGCCCAGCCGGGTCGAGCATCACCAGGAGCCCACTTGCGCGATTCGACTGGTACTCAGCCGTAGTGGCTCCGAACCCGATCAGTTCATGCTCCGCCACGCTGAGGTCGTCGACGTAGAACTCCATGTGGATCTGGAGCGGCACATCCGCCGAAGGCCAGGTCGGGGGCTGGTAGTTCTCGACCCGACGGAAGATCCACAGTGTCCCGGCGATCCTGACCCAGGCCGAGTCGGCCTCTGATCGAACGGTCTCGCCACCGGCGGCAGCCTGGTAGAAAGCAGCAATCGGGGCAGGGTCTGGGCAGTCAACCGTGATGGCCGCGAGTTCGACCGTTGCAGACATACGCACTCCTCCGCCGGAACATGAAATCGCCCTTATGTTCCCACGCAGAGCCTGCCTCCTCTCGGGAAACGGCCGGCATCAAGCAGCGTCCGGAAGATCTCCCCACCTGAGCGACGAACGTGAGGGGAAAAGCACCAACTACGGGGCGAACGTTGCCTGATGCGGCACTAGCCTCCGCTTTTCGGTTGGGGTTGGTTGCGCTGGGCTGATCGGCTCGGGCGGGAGCTGTCGTTGCTTGTCGGCGGGTGGTGTGGCTGGGGCCCGACGCTCGGGTCGGGTGCTCCTGGTTCCTCGGGTCGTGGGCGGACAGCGGCTGATCTTCAGGTCAGGTGGCTGGCCTGGGCAGGGCCGCGAGGCGGGTGAATGCCGTGATCAGCTGGTTGCGCCAGGGCCAGGTGGCGGAGATCCGCAGGTGGAGGCGTCGCCCGCCGCGAGTAAGGCGGGCGGCTGCGTGCCGCAGGCGGTAGCGGAGCTTCTTCGGCTCTGCGGTGGCCAACTCGGCGTCCAGCAGGAGAGTCTGGGCCCAGGCGAACAGATCGATAGCGGTCAGGGCCAGCTCCAGCCACGCGGTGTTGATCGCGAAGTGGCGGGAGGGAAACCGGCCGAAGCCAGTGGTTTCCCGCAGCGGATGCGGTCTTCGACGCGGGCGTGGCCGCGGTGGCGGACCTCCAGATGCTGCAGGGACCCTTCGCCGACGGGGTGTCGGTGAGGAACGCCTGGTGGCGCATGCCCTCGTCCAGGTCGAACACCGACAACTACGCTTCGGGGTACGGGCGTTCACGCCGGACGATGACCCGCGTGCCGTCGGGAGTCCGGTCAGGTCGACCATGCCGGTCAGTTCTGCGGCCTCGGCGCCGGCCCGCAGTGTTCCGTCCTGCTCCAGCGCCAGGTGCCAGAACTGGTCGGGCAGGGTCCGGATCGCCCGGCGGACCGGCTCGGTGATGGCGTATCCGACGGAGAAGGACGTGTGGATGCCCCGCTGCCGAAGGGAACGCAGGTGGGCGAGGAAGTTTTTGGCGCCGCCGGCGCTGTCGGCGCGGACCAGGATGGGGGTGCCGTGGCGGTGCGCGTCGGGGATCTGGGCCAAGGCTCGGTCGAGGACGGTGATGTGGTCGGTTGCGGTGTTGGCGCCTGCGTTGCCAGGCCGTAGCACGCCGGCCAGTACCTCGCCGGTGTTCGAGGAACCCGAAGACGTCGAACCGCTGCGCCTCGCCTACGACCTGCTCCGCGACACCGCCCTCACGCCGGCGGACTCCCTGACTTTCCTCCGCACCACGCTGGACGAGCACGCCGCGCCCGGGGCAGGCGGCAGCGGGGACCAGGCGCCGTGAGCACGGCACGCCTCGTCCCCGCCGCCAAACGCAGGCGACCTACTTCGCTCCGGTCACCGAAAGGGACACCAGGCGGGCGGCGCCGTTCGGGGAACCGTGCGGAGCACCGTCCGGCACCGCGAGCGCGACGTAGCGCGCGGAGCCCTTCAGCCGCAGGGACGAGGTCGCGCGGGCGGGCAGCGTACCGGCCTGCTGGTAGGTCAGCCCGTCCCCGCTGGTCTCGACCCGCGCCGCGGGCACGCGCCCACCGGTCCAGCGAGCCGTGACCGTGCCGAGCGGGACGACCGCGCCGAGGTCGACGACCATGCGCCCGCCCGCCCCCGGCGTCCACGAGGTGTGCGGGTCGCCGTCCACCGCGGCGGCCGGGGAGGACATGCCCGGCGGCAGCGGCGACGTCGGGAAGGTGACGCGGCCGAGCGCGAGGTCGTCCAGCGGATACGGTGCGGCCCCCGGCAGAGCGACGGTGCGGGCGCGCCCCGAGCGGAGCGTGACGCGGACCGTACGGCCACCGGGAGCGGCGAGCTCCACCCGGCAGGACGGGCCGCGCAGGACCACGGTCGCGGCGTCGCGCACCTCGGCGGTCAGCCCCGCGGGAAGCCGCCCGGAGGCGGCCCGCAACACGGCCCTCGCGGGCGCCAACTCCGCACCCGCAGCGCCGAGTTCGGCCCGGAAGGAGGTGCCGTGCGCGGTCACCGTCTGGCTGCCCGCGTACAAGGTGACCGCGCGGGTGTCCTGCGCCAGCGCCACCTGCGCGGTCACCACCGAGCCGGAGAGGTTGAACAGGCTCAGGTGGCCGCCGGCCGTGGAGGCGCGCACCGCGTCGTGGTCGGTGCTCGGGGCCGGGCGCGCGGCCGCGGCCCGTACCGCCGCCGGGCTGCCGTCCGGCACGCCCTCGACCAGCAGCGGCTCGGCCGGCCCGTCCGAGAGGATCAGCGTGTCGCCGTACACGGACAGCGGGTTGGCCGCGCCGCGGACCACGAACCCGGCCCGGCCGTCGACGCTGATCCAGCCGCCCCGGCCGGTGAGGTCGGCGGGCGGGTAGGCGACCAGGTCCGTCCAGGTCGAGCCGTCCGTCGAGCCCTGCACGGTGTACGCCTGCCCGGCCGCGGCCTCCCAGCTCAGCGTGGCGCGGTCCACCGTGGCCGCCGCGCCGAGGTCCACCTCCAGCCAGCTGTCGCCGCGCGCGCGGTCCGCGACCGACACTGCCCAGCGGGTCGCCGGGTCGCCGTCCACCGCCAGCGCAGCGCCCTTGCCGCTGTCCGAGGAGGACGCGGTGGCCGTGCCGCCCCGCGCCAGGTCGGGACCGGAGGCACCGTCGCGGACCTCGAACGCGTAGACGGAGTAGCCGTATTGGGGGTTGCCGCGCCGCCCCTGCATCCGCAGGTAGCGGTAACTGCCCGCGGTGAACGTCAGGTTGTCGGTACGCGGCCCGGACGTCGGGTGCCCGGACTTGCCGCTGTCGACCGCCGGCACGGTGACCGAACCGTCGGCGGTGGTGTACGTGCGGCTGCCGTCCAGGCCCGCGACGCCGGGCATGGTCAGGTTGAAGACCTCGACGTGGCCCTCGCCCGCGCCGGTACCCGCGGTGGCGTAGACGACCTCGCCGCCGGGCAGCGTGGTGAAGCCCGCGTACCCGCTGTCCAGGGCGAGCAGCACCGCGGACGCGTCGAGGCCGTCCCGCAGTTCGGTGTACGTGGCGACGTTGCGGCCGGTGACCTTGCCCGCCGTGCTCGGCAGGAACATCGGCGTGCTGCCGCTGAGCGAGAACAGCCAGTCGTCGTGGGCGGGTTGCCAGCAGAACTTCACGAAGCCCGGCTTGGTGACGGATGCGGCCCACGCGTTCGGCGTCTGGTGGGCGACCAGCCCCGGCCCGGTGCCGAAGTCGGTGACGCCGGAGGCCAGTCGGAAGAGTTCCTCCGCGGTGAGCGCGGTGACCGTCTCGCGCTGCGCGGCCCGCCACTCGTGCAGCAGATAGCTGATCGCGACTTCGGCGCGCGCCTCGGGCTCGTACTTCGGTTCCCCGGAGAACTTGGTGATCCGGTCGGCCGGGGCGTACGCCTGATACGCCGTCAGCCGCTCGGCGAGCGCGGTCTCGGCGCGCGCGGCGGCCCGGTCGCCCAGCACCTGGGCGAGGAACGCGACGGGGATGACGTCCCGCCCGTACAGGTGCTCGCGGTCGTTGACCATTGGCATCAGCGGCTCGCCGGCGTCGCTCATCACCGTGAGCAGGGAGGCCCACAGCCGGTCGGCGTTCGGCTGGGCGGCGAGGACCTCGGGCATGGGGCGGCCGGCGGTCAGGAAGTGGGCGGTGTTGCGGCCGGAGGTGCGCCACAACTCGCACTGGTAGTGCGGGCCGAACGAGCCGTGGTTCTCGACGATGAAGGTGTCGTACAGGTTCTGCGCGGTGTTGGCGCTGATCGGGACGCCGTCCACGACGGTCGGGTTGGCGAGGTCGGCGGCCGGCAGGCCGGTCTCGTTGCGGCTCCACTTGCCGTACCACGACGCCCAGTCGGGGTAGCTCGCGTCGTCCGAAGCCCACGCCAGCGCGGGCGCCAGGGACTGCGCGTAGACGCCCATCTCCTCCAGCTTGGTGTCGCCGACGTGGTTGCCGAGCAGCCCGTCGGGCGTCCAGGACCCGGACAGCGGGTCATTGCCGGTGCCCAACGACGTGGTGTACGCGGCCTGTTCGCGCACGATCGTGTCGACGTGCCCTTGCGTCACCGCGTCCAGCTGGTCCCACAGCAGGCGCGCGGCGAGCACGAAGTACAGCTGGAAGGTGGTGTCGAAGAAGAGCGTCTTGCCCCATTCGCTGCCGCCGGTCAGGCGGTTGGAGCCGGCGAAGTGCGAGATGGTGGCGAGGGTGCGCGAGCGCAGGGTGTCCTCGTCGATGCCGGTGACGGCGGCGTCGTAGCCGCCGCGGGTCAGCAGCAGCGCGTGGCCCAGCACCACGGCGAACCCGAAGTCGGTGACCGTGTAGTGGCCGGCCTTGTCGTCCCACTGCGTCTCGGTCCACCGCGTGTGGCGCAGCAGCACCTGGTGGTACGTCGCCGCGATCGCGTCCGGCGGGGTACTCGACGGCTTGATCCCGCCGGTCGCCGGTTTCGCGTCCCCGGCCGCGGCCGACGAGGCCGACGCGGGCGCCGCCGCCACCGCCGTCGGTACGGCCGCCAACGCGGCGGTGATTCCTGCCAGTTGGGTGAACCTGCGCCGGCTCATGGGGGATGTGTGGTGCTGCACGGGTGGCTCCATCCTCGGTGCGGGACGCCGTCGCGCGACTCGACAACGTTGTCAGGCGTGGGCCATTCTTCGCATCGCCGCGCGACGGCGTCAACCCCTGTGCGGGGGTGGGTGCCTGTACGGAGGTGGGTGGATGGGGGTGCCCGGCGAGGCGGGCGGCGGGTGGGACGGGGGACGCGGTGAGGTGTGGTGAGGTGCGGCGCGGCCCGGTCCGGGAGACCGGCGAGAAGTTTTCCGGAAGGTGCGCATGAGGGCCGGAAGGCGGGGCAGGCGGAGGTCAGCCCTTGCAGGGGACTCGCAAGGGAGGGTCCGATCGGTGGTGCGTCAGCCGACCCGGCGGACCCACGACCGGCGGCGCAACCCCCCCGCGGCGCCGGTCCGCGCCCGGCCGCCGACTTGCCCCCCAGGATGGCGGCCGGGTGCCCCACCCGGCTACGGGCCGATGACCGCCCGGCCGGACACCGGCTGGACACCGGCCGGACGGCTCGGCCGCGCGGACAGCGCCGCGGGTGATGATCTCGAAGGGGCCGCCGCACACGTCAAGTGCCCGCTCCTTGACCAGTCGCGGGTGGCCCCCGCCCTCCGCCGGGAACCCCGGGAACCCCGGAAACCGCGTTCCTCGCGGATGTCCTGGCGGTCCGGCTGCCGCACCGACGAGACGACACCGGGCAGAACGCCTGCTCGCCTTCACCGCGATCGCCATCGGATCACCGAGCCCACCGAGCGCACCGAGCCCACCAACTCACGGTTCGACACCTTCCCGAGCGCCTTTCCTTCCCCCCACCGTGCCCTCGCGGCCGGTGGTGAGCCGGTGGTGAGCCGGTGGTGAGCCGGTGGTGAGCCGGCGGCGAACCGGCGGCGGAAAGGGGGTCGGCGGGGGGGCTTGGGACTGGCTTGTTTCCGGGGGTGCGGGGAGCGGTCGGCGTCGTAGCGTGCGTGCCGGGCGCCCTGGAGCCGGGCTCGTGCCGCCGGTTCGGGGGTATCGCGTGCATCGGGCATGGAGGGGGAGAAGTGCGCGGATCATGGGGGATGACGGAGAGCGGCATGTGGCGGCTGGTGCGGGGAGCGCCGAGCCCTCGCCTGGGGGAGGGAGTGTCGGACTACCGGGGGTTCCATCTCGCCCTGGACCGCCCGCAGCGGCGGATCGAGTTTCCCAGCGGGATGATCACGATGGTGATCAACTTCGGTGACCGCATCCGTATCGGACCGGTGGCCACCGAGGAGACGTCAGGGAGCGGGAGCGGGCCCCGCCCCGAGCCGTACCGTTCGCTCGTCAACGGGCCGCGCAGTGACGCGACGATGGGGGAGCACGACGGCCGTCTCGAAGGCGTCGAAGTCCATCTCGCGCCGTGGATGGCGTACACGGTCCTGCGGGTCGACATGCACGAGTTGCGAGGTCGGATGGTGCCACTGGCCGACCTGCTCGGGCCGGAGGGCGACGAGTGGGAGGGCCGCCTCGCCCAGGCCGTGAGTTGGGCGGATCGTTTCGCCCTGCTGGACAGGATGCTGCTGCGCAGGTGCGCACGCGGCCGAGCCGCCGCCCCGCAGGTGGTGTGGACCTGGAACCGGCTGGTCAGGTCGGAAGGAGCGGTTCCGGTCGGCCCGTTGGCGACCGCGGCCGGCTGGAGCGCGCGCCATCTCGAACTCCGGTTCCGCGAGCAGATCGGCATGTCGCCCAAGACGGTCGCCCGGGTGCTCCGGATGCAGCGCGCGCTGCGCATGCTGACCGCCGGCACCGCCCCGGCCCGGACGGCGGCGGCCTGCGGTTTCTACGACCAGGCGCACCTGCACCGCGACTTCAAGGTGATGACCGGCGTCACCCCCGGGACGTTCCTCCTGCACCGCGGCGGCGCCGGGCGCCCGGTGGACCGCATGCCGGGAAAGGTCACCAGCACCCTCCTGCGGTGAACCGGTCATCTCGCGGGGATTGCGGTTTTTTCCAATACCCCGCCACCGGCCGGCTGTGAGCATGGCGTCCCTCGATCGGAACTTCCCTTCGGAAACGGAGATTCCCATGCGGATCAGGAAGAACGCCGTGACCCTGCTGGCGGCGACCGCGCTGCTGACCGGTCTCGGGGCCGTGGTCGGCACCACGAGCGCCTCCGCCGCGTCGCCGTGCGACTCCTACGGCTACACCAACAACTCCAGCGGCTACGGGCACATGCTCGGCACGTACCACCTCAAGTCCGAGCCCGCGGCGGCCTGTTCCAACACCGGCACGGCCACCAACGGCAGCGGCTTCTACATGTGGTGCTACGTGTACAACTACTACGGCAACGTGTGGGTCTACGGCCGGGTCCAGGGCACGGAGACCAAGGGCTGGATGTCGGGCGACAACGTCACCTGGGAGAGCGGCAGCCTCAACTACTGCTGAGGTCGAGGCCGAAGCCACGGGCCCGACCGGGCCGCGCGGGTCCGGCCGCTTGCGGGTCGAGTTCGGGATCGGGTTCGGGAACGGGGGCGGGCGCGGGTTCGGGGGCGGGCTGGTGGCCTGATCGGTCCGTGCGTCTTGATCACCGCCGAGGGCGCTGATTGGCTCGCGGGTATGACCGAACTCGGACCAGTCCCCTGGCCACCCGCTCCGATCAGGACCGAGCGGCTCGTGCTCCGTGCGCCCGAGGCCCGGGACCGTACGGCCTTCATCGAGCTGCTCGCCTCGCCCGAGGTGCACACCTACCTGGGAGGCCCCCGGCCGCGTGACGAGCTGGAGCGGGAGATGCCCGAGGTGCCCGAGCGGTGGCGGGGGAGTTTCGTCGTCGAGCGCGACGGGGCGATGATCGGGCAGATCCTGCTCAGGAGAGCATCGGAGCAGCATCGCCCGGCTGCCGCGGGGAAGGCCGATCTCGGCTATCTGTTCCTGCCGCGCGCGTGGGGGTTCGGGTACGCCGCCGAGGCGTGCGCGGCGGCACTCGACTGGTTCGACGGCGTCCTTCCGGGCGAGCCGGTGGTGCTCGCCACCCAGACCGCCAACGCCGGGTCGCTGCGCCTCGCGGCGAAGCTGGGGTTCACCGAGGTGGAGCGGTTCCGGGCCTGGGACGCCGAGCAGTGGCTCGGCATGCGCTCCCCGGTCACGCCGCGCGATTGAGCTCGTACGCACCACCGCACCACCGCGCCACCACGCCACCGTGGACCAGCGAATCGGGGGAGCCCACGGCGGCGGCGCCGACCGGCCCCGCTGAGGTGAGCGCCAGCCCGCCTCGTCACCCACCGCGAAGGCCGGGGACCGGAAGCTCCTGGTCCCCGGCCTACGCCGGTCGCGGGTCAGCACATCACGCGGCGCACCCGACAGTGCGGCTCGCGCCGTCGCACCGGTCGCGCGGCTCCGGTCCCAGCCGACCGGGTCGGTCAGCTCGGCCCGTCGCGCGTCCCAGCCGACCGGGTCGGTCGGCTCGCGCCGTCGCGCCGCTCAGCTCGCGCCGCTCAGCCGACCGCGTCGGTCAGCTCCGCGAACTCCGCGTCGGTCAGCTCCAGTCCGGCCGCCGCGATGTTGTCGTCCAGGTGCGCCACCGAGGACGTGCCCGGGATCGGCAGCATCACGGGGGAGCGGCGCAGCAGCCAGGCGAGGGCGAGCTGGGAGGGGCTCGCGCCGTGCCGCTCGGCCAGTTCGGCGAGCGGCCCGCCGGGCTTGGCCAGCTCGCCGGTGGCCAGCGGGAACCACGGGATGAAGGCGATGCCCTGCGCCTCGGCGTGGTCGAGCAGCTTCTCCGCGGAGCGGTTGGCCAGGTTGTACAGGTTCTGCACCGACGCGATCTCGGCGACCGCCCGGGCCGCCTCCAGCTGGTCCACATCGACCTCGGAGAGCCCGATGTGCGCGATCTTGCCCTCCTCCTGGAGCAGCTTCAGCTCGCCCACCTGCTCCTCCAGCGGCACCTTCGGGTCGATCCGGTGCAACTGGAAGAGGGGTATACGGTCCAGGCCCAGGTGCCGCAGGCTCATCTCGGCCTGCTGCCGCAGGTATTCCGGCCGCCCGACCGGCCGCCAGTCGTTCGGCCCGGAACGGGTCAGCCCGGCCTTCGTGGCGATCACCAGGTCCGCCGGATACGGGTGCAGCGCCTTGCGGATCAGCGGCTCGGCCACCACCGGCCCGTACGAGTCGGCTGTGTCGATGAAGTCGACGCCGGACTCGACGGCCCGCCGCAGCACGCGCACCGCCTCGTCGGGGTCCTTCGGGTCACCCCACACCCCGGGTCCGGTCAACTGCATCGAACCGAACCCCAGGCGGGTGACCGGCAGCTCCCCGGAGAGGGAGAAGGTCCCGGACGCCTTGGCGGGCTGGGTCTGGGTGCTCACGATGACATGCTCCTTCCGCGGTTGCCCGGCCTGGCCCGGTGCGCACCGCTGGGATGATCCGTGCGACCGGGTCCGCCCGGTCACGCCTGCCGAACAACCGCGTACCGGGTGCCCGCTATTCCGGACGCCGACATTCCGCAAGACGGGATTCCGCATGCCGGACCAGGCGGTTCCGCGACCCGGACCTCCGTCTGGTTGCATGGGCAGCGGTATCCACGAAACCGATGGCACACACACGTACGGACAGCACGTACGGATACACCGAGGAGGCGGCCTCATGCGCTTTACGCGACTGGGCGCGACCGGTCTTGAAGTGTCGGCGATCAGCCTGGGCTGCATGAGCTTCGGCGAGCCGGACCGCGGCAACCACGAGTGGACCCTCGGGGAGGACCCGAGCCGGGACCTCATCAAGCGGGCCCTCGACGCCGGGGTGAACTTCTTCGACACCGCGAACGTCTACTCCGCCGGCAGCAGCGAGGAGATCACCGGCCGTGCGCTGCGCGACCTCACCGACCGCGACGAGGTGGTGATCGCCACCAAGGTGCACGGCCGGACCCGGCCGGGACCCAACGGCGGCGGGCTCTCCCGCAAGGCGATCATGACCGAGATCGACCACAGCCTGCGCCGGCTCGGCACGGACTACGTGGACCTCTACCAGATCCACCGCTGGGACTACGACACGCCGATCGAGGAGACCATGGAGGCGCTGCACGACGTGGTGAAGGCCGGCAAGGCCCGCTACATCGGCGCCTCCTCGATGCACGCCTGGCAGTTCTCGAAGGCGCAGTACACCGCGGACCTGCACGGCTGGACCCGGTTCTGCTCGATGCAGAACCACTACAACCTGCTCTACCGCGAGGAGGAGCGCGAGATGCTGCCGCTCTGCGCGGACCAGGGCGTCGGCGTCATCCCGTGGAGCCCGCTGGCCCGCGGCCGGCTGACCCGCCCGTGGGACGAGACCACCGCCCGCGCCGAGACCGACGAGTTCGGCCGCACCCTCTACCACTCCGCCGACCGCGTCGTGGTGGAGCGGGTCGCCGAGGTCGCCGCGGCGCGCGGCATCCCCGCCGCGCAGGTCGCGCTCGCCTGGATGCACCGCAACCCGGTGGTCACCGCCCCCATCGTCGGTGTCACCAAGGCGCACCACCTGGACGACGCGGTGGCGTCGCTGGAGGTCGAGCTGACCGACGAGGAGGTGGCCCGGCTGGAGGAGCCGTACGCGCCGCACGCGGTGGCCGGCTTCCACTGACCGGTCGGCTGCTGTCGATTGGCGGTCGGCGGTCTGACCGGTTCGCCCCGGCCGAGGTCGGCCGGCCGCGCCCGGAAGCGGCGCGGCCGGTCAACTCCGCCCGGACCGGCGGCTGCCAGGGGTGAACGCGGCGGGCGCGGGCAGACGGCCACGGGAGACCGAGGAGGCCATCATGCCCGTGACGTTCCGCAAGTCCTTCCACATCTTCCCCGGAGTGCGGCTCAACGTGAACCGCAAGTCGCTCTCCCTGACGCTGGGCCGCAAGGGCGCGCACCGCACCTGGTCCACCACCGGCCGCCGCACCACCTCCGCCGACCTGCCCGGCCCCTTCGGCTACCGCCACACCGAACGCTGAGGCGCGCCGCGGCCGGAACGGCGGGCGGCTACTCCTTGCCGCCGTGCCAGGACGACCAGAGCGCGGCGTAGGCGCCCCGGGCCGCGACCAGCTCCTCGTGGGTGCCGAGTTCGGTGAGCCGGCCGCCCTCCATCACGGCCACCCGGTCCGCGTCGTGAGCGGTGTGCAACCGGTGCGCGATGGCGATCACGGTACGGCCGCGCAGCACGCTCGCCAGCGCGCGCTCGGTGTGGCGTGCGGTGCTCGGGTCGAGCAGGGCGGTCGCCTCGTCGAGGATCAGCGTGTGCGGATCGGCCAGCACGACCCGAGCCAGGGCGAGTTGCTGGGCCTGCGAACCGTCGGTGCGGTGGCCGCCGTCACCCACGGCGGTGTCCAGGCCGTCCGGCAGGTCGCCGACCCAGTCCGCCCCCACGGCCGCCAGCGCCGCGAGCAGTTCGTCGTCCCGCGCGGCGGGCGCGGCGATCAGCAGGTTGTCCCGGATCGTGCCGAGGAACACGTGGTGCTCCTGGGTGACCAGCACGACATGGCGGCGCAACTGCTCGGGGTCCAGGTCGGCGACCGGGACCCGGCCCACGGTCACCGACCCCGCGTGCGGCGCGTCGATCCCCGCCAGCAGCCGGCTCAGCGTGGTCTTGCCGGCACCCGAGGGGCCGACGAGCGCCAGCCGCTCGCCGGGACGCACGGTCAGATCGACACCGCGCACCACCTCGGCCCCGCCGGCGTAGGAGTAGCGGGCGCCGACGACGTCGATCCGGTCGTCGACGGGGGAGGGGGCCGCCTGCGGCGCGACCTGCGCGGCCCCGCCCAGGCCCTCGACCCGGGCGAAGGACGCGCTGCTGCTCTGCAACTGCTCGACCCACATCATGATCGAGTCCAGCGGCTCGGACAGCTGTCGCAGATACAGCGCCGCGCTGACCACCGCGCCCAGGCTCATCACGCCGTGCGCGTGCAGCAGCCCGCCGACCATCAGCACCGCGACGACCGGGACGATGTACGAGATGTCCACCGCGGGGAAGAACACCGTGCGCAGGTTGAGCGTACGGGTCCGGGCCCGGCGGGAGACCTCGATCGCGTCCCGGCTCGCCGCGACGCGCCGCTCCTCCAGCCCGAACGCCTCGACCGTCCGCGCGCCGGTGACCGTGGCGGCGAGGATCTCGGTGACCGCCGAGTTGGCCGCGCCCTCCGCGAGGTAGGCGGCACGCGCCCGGCGCAGGTACCAGCGCAGCGCGAACCAGATCCCGCCCAGGCCGAGCAGGCCGCAGCAGCCGAGCAGCGGATCGAGCACGAAGACCGCGCCGAGGATGAACAGCGCCTGGACCAGGGCGATCAGCACCTCCGGCGCCGCGTCGCGAAGCGTGGTGCCGACCATGGCCACGTCCGTGGTGCCGCGCGCGGTCAGGTCGCCGCTGCCGGCGCGTTCCACCACCGAGGCCGGCAGGGTCAGCGCGCGGTCGACGAACTGCTCGCGGACCCGGGCGAGGGTGCGCTCGCCGAAACGGTGGCCGAGGTAGCGGGCGTAGCGCGCGAGCAGGAACTGCGCCACCGCGAAGAGCAGGATGACCAGCGCCAGCCGGTCCACGGCACGCACCTCGCCGCCCTTCTGCACCTCGTCCACGATCCGGCCGACCAGCCACGGCCCGACGAGCCCGGCCGCGGCGGCCAGCGCGTTGAGGGCGAGTACGGCGGCGAAGGCCCGGCCGTCGGACCGGATCAGCCGCCCCGCCGCCCGCCCCACGGCCGACGGCTCGGCGACCGGCAGGTGCCCGCTCATCAGACCACCTCCCCGGACCCGGACCGGTGCGCGTCGCCCGCGTCGCCGGTGCCGTACTCGTCCCGGCTATCCCGGCCGTCCCGGTTGCCGTCGTTCCCGCGCGCACCGGGCCGGCCGGCCGCCGCGGGTGGCCCGTCGCCTGGCGGTTGCCCGCCGGTCGCGGGGCCTGTGCCGGGCCGGTGGTCGCTGGCCGCCTCGCGTGCTGGGGACCTGTTGTCCTTGCCCGGACCTCGTGCGCCGGTTCGGTCCATGCCCACGCGGGGCCCGTCGCCTGGCGGTTGCCCGCCGGTCGCGGGGTCCGCGCATGGCCGGTGGTCGCCGGCCGCCTCGCGTGCTGGGGACCTGTTGTCCCCGCCCAGACCTCGTGCGCCGGTCCGGTCCACGCCCACGCGCGCGCCCGTCCCGCCGCCGTCGGCAACCCCGGCTGCGGCCGGCACGGACGCGGTACCGCCCGGGTCCTGGTCCGTACGGCCCGGATCGTCCCCGTCCGCGGGTGAGAGCTGCGCCGGGACCTGCGGGGCGTCGGCCTCGGCCGCGCTGCGGTCGACCAGCGACCGGTAGCCGGGCTCGCGGCGCAGCAGGTCGCGGTGGCTGCCGGAGGCGACGACCTTGCCGTCGACGAGGTAGTGCACGGTGTCGGCCTGGTCGAGCAGGACCGGCGAGGTGCCGGTGACCACGGTGGTGCGGCCGGTGCGCGCCGTGCGCAGCCGGGCCGCGACGGCCGCCTCGGTGTGCGCGTCGAGCGCGGAGGTCGGCTCGACCGCCATCAGCACCTCGGGTTCGGCCAGCAGCGCCCGCACCAGGCGGATGCGCTGGCGCTGGCCGCCGGAGAGGTTGCGGGCCTGCGCGTCCATGGCGGTGCCGAGCCCGTCGGGCAGCCCCTCGACGATGTCCTGCGCGACGGCGGCATGCACCGCGCGGGCGACCGCCTCGTCGTCGTGGTGGCGGCGGCCGGAGACCATCTCGCGCAGCGGGCCGGCGAACAGGTCCGCCTCGTTGTCGGCGACGAGGATACGGTCGCGGACCTGCGCCGCCGCGACCTCGTCGAGCCGGACCGGCCCCCAGGTCACGGCGCCGGGCGCGAACCCGCAGAGCCGGTCCACCACCTCGGCGGACTCGGCGGGCCGTCCGCTGACCAGCGCGGTGAGCGTGCCCGGCGCCACCTCGACGCCCGAGCCCGGGTCGCGCAGCGCGGACGGCGCGGCGGGCGGGTCCGTACGGGCCTGGCGCAGGGCGGAGTCGGGCACCAGGGACAGGAAGCCCACCACCCGTTTGGCGGCCACCAGCCCGCGCGTGACGTCGTACCCGCACTCGATGAAGAACGCGACCGGCACCACGAGCACCGCGACGTATCCGTAGACCCCGACGAACTCGCCCACCGAGATGGACCCTTCGACGGCGAGGCGGGCCGCGAGCCAGGTGACGAGTGCGAGGAAGACCATCGGCAGCCCGACGCCGAGCGCCTGCACCCAGCTCGTCACCGCCCCGACCCGGTAGCCCTGGCCGGTCAGCTCGCCGGAGTCCCGGCGGAAGGAGTCGGCGAACAGCTGCTTCCCGCCGAGGCCGTTGAGGACCCGCAGCCCACCGGACAGGTCGCCGATCCGGGCGGTCAGACCGCCCTGCTGCTCGCGGTAGACCGCCTCCGCCCCGCGCAGCCGCCCCAGCAGCGGGCCGACCAGCATCGCGATGACCGGCACCCCGAGCAGCACCACCAGCGCGAGCGACACGGAGACCGACAGCAGCAGGCCGGCCACCACGAGGTAGGCGATCACCGAGCCGAAGCCCGGGCCGGTCATCGTGAGGGACTGGCTGATCTGCTGGACGTCGGTGACGCCGATCGTGACGACCTCGCCGGCCCTCGCCTGCCGCGGCAGCGCCGCACCCAGCCGGGTGGCCTGGCCCACCACCGACTTGACGGTGCGGAAGGTCGCGTCCATCCGCAGCCGGGTCATCGTGCGGTGCCGCATGACGCTCACCCAGGCGTTGACCACGCCCAGGCCGAGCAGGACCCCGCTCCACGCGGTGAGCGCGCCCATCCGGCCCGGTTCCAGGCCGTCGTCGATCGCGCGGGACAGGACGTAGGGCGTCAGGGTGATGAGGACCATCCAGACGGTGCCGAGCAGCGCGCCCCCGGCCGTACGGCCGCGCTGGCTCATGAGCAGCCACCACAGGTAGCGGCCCGCGCTGCGGTGGTCGGGGGTTCCGGGGTCCGCGTACGAGTCGATCACCGGCGGCATCCGCGGGTCTCGCGGTACGACCGGGGCGGGGGCGGCTGCTGGGGTGGATGCATGGCCGCCACCTTCGCAGAGCACCCCGCCGGCGGGCCAACGTATATCTCGCCTTTTCGGGCGCGGCGGGGGCTCCGTCCGGGGGCTGGTCGGCGCTTCGGCCGGGGGTTGCCGCCGCTCCTTTCGGGTGCCGCCGCCCCGGCCGCGTGGCGCGTACGTCCCGGCCGCGTGGCGCGTACGTCCCGGCAGGGTCGCGGGTACGCCCCGGCCGCGTGGCGCGTAAGTCCCGTCCGCGTCGCGGGTACGTCCCGGCGCCGTAACAACCCTCCATCCGGCGGGTCTTGCGGTGTGTCCGGCGAATCGCGGGGCATATGGCCAGCATGGGACTCATCGGTTGGATCATTCTGGGACTGCTCGCCGGGGCGATCGCCAAGCTCCTGCTGCCCGGGCGTGACCCGGGTGGGGTGCTGGGCACCATCGTCATCGGCATCGTCGGGGCCTTCCTCGGCGGCTGGCTGTCGGCCAAGCTGCTGGACAAGCCCGTGCCGCACCACTTCTTCGACGGCCATACCTGGCTCGCCGCGATCGGCGGCTCGCTGGTGCTGCTGATCGCCTACCGCCTGCTGTTCGGGGACTCCCGAGATCGCCGAAGCCGACGCTGAGCGGCCCGGCCGGGCCCGACCCGGCCGCCCCGCTCCTCACGGCCCGGCCAGGCCCGCCCAGCAGCCTCGGCCGGGCCGCGTCGTACCCCCGAACGGCCCCGGTGCGCGGGCCGGCCGGCCGCCGGACGAGCACAATGACCGGAGCGGCATCCACGGCCCCCGCAGCGGCACCAGGAGCGGAACATGAGCGCAACCGCCGACATCGGCGTGACCGGACTCGCCGTCATGGGCAGCAATCTCGCCCGGAACTTCGCCCGCCACGGGTTCACCGTGGCACTGCACAACCGCACCACCGCCAAGACCACCGCCCTCGTCGACGAGCACGGCGACGAGGGCGCCTTCGTGGCCACCCGCACCCCCGAGGAGTTCGTGGCCGCCCTCGAACGCCCCCGCCGGCTGATCATCATGGTCAAGGCGGGCGACCCCACCGACGCGGTGATCCGCGAGTTCGCCCCGCTGCTCGAAGAGGGCGACGTGATCATCGACGGCGGCAACGCGCACTTCGAGGACACCCGGCGCCGCGAGCGGGAACTGCGCGCGCAGGGCATCCACTTCGTCGGCACCGGCATCTCCGGCGGCGAGGAGGGCGCGCTGAACGGCCCGTCCATCATGCCCGGCGGCTCCGCGCAGTCCTACGAGTCGCTCGGCCCGCTGCTGGAGCGGATCGCCGCGAAGGCCAAGGACGGCACGCCCTGCACCACCCACATCGGCCCGGACGGCGCCGGCCACTTCGTGAAGATGGTGCACAACGGCATCGAGTACGCCGACATGCAGCTCATCGCCGAGGCGTACGACCTGCTGCGCGCCATCGGCGGGTACACGCCGGCCCAGATCGCCGACATCTTCCGCACCTGGAACACCGGGCGGCTCGACTCGTACCTGATCGAGATCACCGCCGAGGTGCTGGCCCACACCGACGCCGCGACCGGCCGCCCCTTCGTGGACATCGTCGCCGACCAGGCCGAGCAGAAGGGCACCGGCCGCTGGACCGTGCAGACCGCGCTCGACCTCGGCGTGCCCGTCTCCGGGATCGCCGAGGCGGTCTTCGCCCGTTCGCTCTCCGGCCACGCCGACCTGCGCGCCGCCTCCCGCGGCCTTCCGGGCCCGCAGGCGAAGGCCCTGTCCGGCCAGGCCGCAGCCGACTTCGCCGACCAGGTCGAACAGGCCCTGTACGCGTCGAAGATCGTCTCCTACACCCAGGGCTTCCACCAGATCCAGGCCGGCAGCGACGCCTACGACTGGGACATCGACCTGGGCCGGATCGCGGCCATCTGGCGCGGTGGCTGCATCATCAGGGCCGCGTTCCTGGACCGGATCACCGCGGCCTACGACGGCCGCCCCGACCTGCCCAGCCTGCTGTCCGACCAGCGGTTCGCCGACGAGATCGGCGCCGCGCAGGACGACTGGCGGGCCGTGGTGGCCGCGGCCGCGGCGGGCGGTGTGCCCGCCCCCGGCTTCTCGGCCGCGCTCGCCTACTACGACGCGCTGCGCGCCGAGCGGCTGCCCGCCGCCCTCACCCAGGGCCAGCGCGACTTCTTCGGCGCCCACACCTACCGGCGGATCGACCGCGAGGGCGTGTTCCACACGCTGTGGGGCGGCGACCGCGACGAGGTCGACGCCGGCTGAGCGTAATGCCCCGGAACGGGGGAATGCGACCACGCACAGGGCACCGGGCGTGCCCCGGCGAAAGGTAGGTTGGGGAATGATCGAGTCCGCTGATCTGCGCGAGTGGCGCGACCACGACGTGGTCGACGAGGACAGCCACAAGATCGGCGCCCTGGAGGCGGTCTACGTGGACACCACCACGGACCTGCCCGCGGTGGCAACGGTCCGGGTCGGACTGCCCACCCGGCACCGGCTGGTGTTCGTGCCCGTCGCGGAGGCTGTGATCGGCCCGGGCTACGTACGGGTCCCCTACGCCAAGGCGCTGGTGAAGTCGGCCCCCTCGATCGGGACGGACGACGTCCTTCCGGTCGAGGACGAGGAGGCGATCTACCAGCACTACGGGCTCCCGTACGAGCCGGGGGCGAAGGGCACCCGGCTGCTCGCCCGTCGCTGACCGCCCCCGTACCGGCGACGGGAGCCACCGGTACGGCCGGCATCCGGCGGCGTTCCGGCCGCGACCGGAACGGGGACCGCCGGCCCGGTCGCCCTCCGCCCCGAAAGGACATCGGACCATGAGCCTGTTCCTCTTCCTGATCATCGTGGCGATCGTCCTCGGCCTGATCGGCGCGGCCGCCGGGGGCCTCGGCTTCCTGCTCGCGATCGGCATCGTGGTGTTCGTCGCCGACCTGGCGTGGGGCTTGTGGCGGCTGCTGCGCCGCAAGCGGCCGCGGCCGGTCCGCTGAGGCGGCCGGCGGCCGTATGAACTCCATCACCGACTGGCTCTCGCGTTCCTCGGGCACCGCCGTCTACGCGATCGTCGGCGCCCTCGTCTTCTGCGAGGACGCCCTCTTCTTCGGCTTCGTGCTGCCCGGCGAGACCGCGGCGGTGCTCGGCGGGGTCGTCGCCAGCCAGGGCCGGGTGTCGGTGTTCTGGCTGTGCGTGGTGGTGGTGCTCGCGGCGGTGGCCGGCGACAGCGTGGGCTACGAGGTCGGCAAGCGGTTGGGGCCGCGCATCCTGGAGACCCGCGCGCTGCGCGGGCACCGCGAACGCATCGGCCACGCCGAGGAGTTGATTCGCCGGCGCGGGCCGGCCGCGGTCTTCCTCGGCCGCTTCATCGCCTTCTTCCGTGCCCTGATGCCCGCGCTCGCGGGCATCTCCCGCATGCCCTACCGGGTCTTCCTCGCCTTCAACGCCGCCGGCGGCCTCATCTGGGGGGTCGGCTTCACGCTGCTCGGCTACTACGCCGGCGACGCCTACAAGCGGGTCGAGCACACCGCGGGCACGGCCGTCGCGATCGTCGTCGCGGTGGTCGTGGTCGCGGCCCTCGTCTACTGGCACTTCAGGCGCAGGCGGCAGGAGGCGGGGGAGGAGCAGGCGGGGCAGGAGCGGGCGGAGGAGGCCGAGCGGTCGGACCCGGACAGCGGGACCGACGGGACCGACCGGGCGGACGGCGGGACCGACCGGACCGACCGGGCGGACGGCGGCGGGTCCACCCGGGCCGACGACGCCGACGACCCCGACGACGCCGACCGCTGACCCGTCCACAGCGGAACGCCCGCCCCGCGCCGTACGAGAGCGCCGCCTGGTGACGACCGCGCCGACCCGGACGGCGGGCGCCGTGGGAGCGGCGCCCGCCGAACCGCGGGCCGTCATTCGCTGTGCAGCACCTGCGAGATCGTCAGCCGAGCCGCCTGGCGGGCCGGTACGAGCGCGCCGAGCGCGGCGATCACCACCCCGGCCAGGGCCAACCCCGCCAGTTGAGGCGCGTGCCACACGTCCCGCATCGACGCGGGGAAGGCGATCATCGGGACGTGGTCGAGCACCGTCCGGTGCGCGAGGATGCCCAGCGGGATGCCGAGCAGCCCGCCGACCAGGCCGAGCCCCGCCACCGACGTCACCGTCATCACCACCACCTGGCGCGGTGTCATCCCGATCGACTTGAGCATGCCCAGGTCCCGGCGCCGCTCCCGCGTGGTCAGCAGCACCGTGTTGAACACGCCCAGCGCGGTGACGGCGGACAGCAGCACCGTGAAGATCGTCGAGAAGCCGACGACGGTGATGACCGGCGCCCCCGCGCTCTGCCGGCTGAGCGTGGGGCGCAGCTGCGGGTCGATGCGCTTGGCCGCGGAGACGTACGCGGCACCGTCGGCGTCCGGCGCGAGGCCGACCGTGTACTGCATCGCGCGGGTGCCGGGTGCGAGGACCGCCATGGTGGCCCAGTCGGCGTCCACCGAATTGGAGTTGCCCTCCAACAGCTCGCCGACGATCCGCACCGGCACCGTACGGCCGTCGGCGTCCAGGCTGGTGCGGTCGCCGACGGAGAGCCCGTGCCGGTCGAGGAAGACCGGGCCTGCGGCGATCTCGCCGGGACCGCTCGGCCGGCGGCCCTTGACGATCTCGTCGGTGGAGCCGCCCACCGCGCCCCGGTAGAAGTTCACGAAGGAGGCGCTGGTGTCGCCGGCCACCCGCGCCCGGCCGAGCGCCCGCACGGCGACCCACTTCGCGCCGGGCAGCGACCCCAGCCGCTGTTCGACCTGGAGGTCGGCGAGTTTCGTGCCCGCGCCGCTGAGGCTGTGCTGTCCCGGCCCGCCGACCTCGATGTCGACCCGCCGGCCCCCGTAGTTGTCCGAGGGGTGCCCGAGCCGGGTCATGGTGCTGGTCAGGCCGGTCGCCAGCGTCACCGTGGTGACCCCGAGCAGGATCGCCGCCATCGTCATCAGCGAGCGGCCCGGCCGGGCGAAGGGCAGGCCGAGGCCGAGGCTGACCGAGCGCGGCAGCCGGGTGCCGCCGAGCGCCCGCTGCACGCGCAGCCCGCGCCCGGTCCGCGGCGCGCTGCCCGCGCTGATCGCCCGGGCCGCGGACAGCCGGTGCGCCCGCAGCGCCGGGACCAGGGCGGCCACCACCGCGATCAGCGGCACGCCGAGCAGCCCGAGCAGCACCGGCCACAGGTCGACCCGAAGGTTCGCGGTCCCGGTCAGCACCCCGCTGAACGCGACCCGCAGGATCGGTCGGGCCAGCGCCCGCCCGGCCAGGGTGCCGACGGCCGCACCGATCACGGCGGGCAGCGACACCATCACCAGGTACACCGCGACGACCTGGTTGGGGGTGAACCCGAGCGCCTTGAGCACGCCGATGTGCCGGTTGCCCGAGACCACCGCGCCGCTCACCACGTTGCCGACGATCAGCACCGACACCAGCAGGCCCAGCACACCGAAGAGCGTCATGAAGAAGGAGTAGCTGTCGGCCTGCGCGGAGAACGTGCGCCGCAGCGAGGCCGCGGACTGCGAGCCGGTCAGCGCGCCCGCGGGCAGCCCCGCCGTGGCCTGCGCAAGGTGCGCGCGCGACCGGGACTGCGAGAACGGCGACGACGTGAACCGGTAGAGCATCTGACGGGCGACCGGGTGCAGCGCGGCGATCTGGCTCGGTGCGACCCAGGAGTCCGCCGACCTGCTCATGCTCACCGCGAGGCCGACCACCGTGAGGGTCGGCCGGCCTGGCACCGTCAGGCGGGTGCCGAGCCAGTGCGGGCCGGGTGCACCGTTGCCCGAGTAGTTCACCACGATCTGGCCCGGCCCGGTGGCCCAGTGGCCGGACAGCAGTTTGATGTCGTCCACCGGCCCGCCCGGGTCGGCCCGGCCCACCACGGTGATCGCGCCCGGCGGCATCCACAGCCAGTCCTTCGGAATCCGCAGCACCGCCTGCTCGAACGGCCCGGCCGCCGCCCGCACCCCGGACCGGCCGGCCGTGGCCGCGAGCTGCGGGTCCGACACCTTCGCCGGGTCGAAGCTCGCCACCTCGTGCGCGCCGCGCTGCCGTGCGAACGCCCTGTCGAACGGCCCCGACGCGGCGTCGAGCACCACCAGCGCGAGCACCGTGGTCAGCGTGGAGCACATGACGACGAGCCCGATGATCACCGTCTGGAGCCTGCGCCGCCGTACCGCGGCGCGCGCCGCCCGCCACACCGCGCTCACGAGCGCGGCTCCATCGTGCGCTCCCCGGCCACCCGGCCGTCGGCGACCTCGACCAGGCGGCTGGCGCAGCGGGTGGCCAGGCGCGCGTCATGGGTGACGATCAGCAGGGTCTGGCCGATCTGGTTGAGGTCGATCAGCAGGTCCATGACCTGCTCGCCGGAGCGGCTGTCGAGGGCACCGGTCGGCTCGTCGGCCAGCAGCAGCGCCGGACGGTTCATCAACGCCCTCGCGACGGCGACCCGTTGGCGCTCGCCACCGCTGAGCGCGGCCGGGTAGTTGTTCCGCCGGTCGGCGACACCGAGTTCGTCCAGCAGTTCCAGCGCGCGGCGGCGGGCCTGCCGGGCCGGGCTGCCGGTGAGCTGCGCGGCCAGTGCCACGTTGTCGAGCGCGGGCAGGTCGTCGATGAGGTTGAAGAACTGGAAGATCATTCCGACCTGGTGGCGCCGGAAGAGCGCGAGCGCGGTCTCGCCGAGCCCGCGCAGGTCCTGGCCGTTCACCTCGACCAGCCCGGAGGTGGGGCGGTCGAGCCCGGCCACCATGTTGAGCAGCGTCGACTTTCCGCAGCCGGACGGCCCCATGACGGCGACCGCGTCGCCCTGGCGGACTTCGAGGTCGAGGCCGTCCAGGGCCTTGGCGTCGCCGTATTCCTTGTGCACGCGGTCCAGTCGTACGACGATCCGCCGCGTGCCGTCTTGGTCTGTGGTCACGGCCTCACGGTAGGAGCGGGCCGGGACCGGCCGCGTCCGTCCCCGGAGGTAACCGCGGCCGGGCGTCAACCCGGTGATGTACGTGGCCCGTCCTGGGGGATGATGCCGGGCGCGGGACCTGGTGGGAGGGTGTGACGGTGGCGGTTTCAGGGGTGGACGTGCTGGTCGGCGCGCTGGTGGCGGTGTGCGTCGCCGCGGCGTGGCTGGCGGCGGCGCTGGTGCGGGCCCGGCGGGCGCACCGCCGGGCGGTGGGGGAGCGCGGCTGGCTGCTGGAGCGCGAGCGGGAGAGCGCGGCGCGGGCCGCGGTGTCCGCCGAGCGCGCCCGGATCGCGGCCGAGTTGCACGACGTCGTGAGCCACACCGTCAGCGTCATGGTGATCCAGGCCGGTGCCGCCCGCGAGGTGCTCGCCACGATGCCGGACGAGGCGGCGGCCGCGATGGCGGCGGTGGAGACGGCCGGGCGCGGCGCGATGACCGAACTGCGGCACCTGCTCGGCCTGCTGGCACCTGACCAGGACGGCGCCGACGGGCCGTACGGCGCCGGGGAGCCGTACGGCGGCGGTACGCGCGGCGGCGCGGGCGGCGGGCCGGAGCACGGGGAGCGGTCGGAGCCGGAGGGCGACGGGCTCGCGCCGGCCCCGGGTCTGGACCGGCTCGGCTCGCTGGTCGACCGGATCGCCTTCGCCGGACTGCCGGTCGAGGTGCGGATCTCGGGCACGCCGCGCCCGCTGCCGGCGGGGATCGACGTCACCGCGTACCGCATCATCCAGGAGGCGTTGACGAACGCGCTGCGGCACGGCGGCGGGGCGAAGACGGAGGTGACAGTGCGATACGCCGACCACTGGCTGCGGGTGGAGGTGCTCAACGGCGGGCCGAGCGTGCTCACCGGGGTGCCGGGGGTGCCGGGGGTGCCGGGGATGTCGGGGGTGCCGGAGGACGCAGGGCCGGGGACGGGCGCGGTCGGTCAGGCCGGTGCGCTCGCGAAGCGGCGGCGGCCGGGCGGCACCGGACGGGGGCTGCTCGGTCTGCGCGAGCGCGTCGCGGTCTACGGCGGCGACTTCGACGCCCGGCGCAGGCTCGGCGGCGGTTTCCGGGTCCGGGCCCGCATCCCCTTGGACCGGCCGTGACCGGGGCGGGGCTGCCCGGCGTACCGGACCCTGACGGGGCGGCCACGGACCGGGCGGACGCTGACGGCGCGGGCGCGGCCGGGGTCCCCGCGGGGGGCCCGGCGCCCCGGGTGGTGATCGCCGACGACCAGGAACTCGTGCGTACCGGCTTCCGGCTGATCCTGACCGCGCGCGGCATCGACGTGGTCGGCGAGGCCGGGGACGGCGCCGAGGCGGTCGACGCGGTGCGGCGGCTGCGGCCCGACGTGGCCCTGCTGGACGTCCGGATGCCCGTCATGGACGGCCTCGAAGCCGCCCGCCTGGTGCTCGCGCACGTCCCCGAGTGCCGGGTGATCATGCTGACCACCTTCGACCTCGACCGCTACGTCTACGCGGCCCTCGCCGCCGGCGCCGGCGGTTTCCTCCTCAAGGACGTCACCCCCGCGCACCTGGCCGCCGCCGTGCACCTGGTCCGTACCGGGGACGCCCTGCTCGCGCCCTCCATCACCCGCCGCCTGGTGGAGCGCTTCGCCGCGGGCGCCGCACAACCCGCCGAGCCCGCGCCCGCCTCGGCCGCCGCCCGTGATCTCGCCGCCCTCACACCGCGCGAGCGTGAGGTCCTCGCCCTCGTCGGCCGCGGTCTGTCCAACGCGGAACTCGCCCGCCACCTCACGCTCAGCGAGGCCACCGTGAAGACCCACGTTACCCGTATCTTCACCAAGCTCGCCCTGCGCGACCGCGCCCAAGCGGTCGTCGTCGCCTACGAGACCGGGCTCGTCGCGCCCGGCGACCCGGCGCCGTGACGCGTTGACCCGCGACGCACTGACCCGTGACGCGCTGACCCGCGCTCGGCGAAGGACGCGGCGGGCGGGGGACTCACGCGGAGCCGGCGTCACCGGAGTGCGGCTTGGCCAGTTTGAGCCCCACGATGCAGCCGATGATGCCGGTGAGGAAGAGCAGCTTCAGGCCGCTGACGGTCTCGTGGCCGGTGGCCATGGACCAGAGGACGGTGCCGGCGGCGCCGGACCCGCTCCAGACCGCGTAGGTGACGCTGATCGGGATGTGCTTCACCACGTAGGACAGGGCGGTCAGGCTGATGGCCAGGGTGGCGAAGAAGACCAGGGTCGGCAGGGCCTCGGTGAAGCCGTCGCTGGCGCCCAGCGCCGTGGCCCAGACGGCCTCCAGCAGCGAGCTGCAGAACAGGACGAGCCAGGGCACTCAGCTCACCGCCCTCAGTCCGACGACGCAGCCGATCAGGCCGGCCAGCAGTGCCGCCCGCAGGGAGGTGAGCCGGTCCTGGCCGCGGGCGGCGGCCACCAGTGCGGTCAGCACGGCACCGATGCCGACCCAGACGGAATAGGCGGTGCCGACGGGCAGCGTCTTCATGGCGAAGGCCAGCCCGCCCATGCTGAGGGCCATCGCGGCCACGACCGCGACGGTCGGCCAAAGGCGCCGGAACCCTTGCGTCGCGCCGAGTGCGCTGGCCCAGACGGCCTCCATCACCCCCGACGCGATCAGGACGATCCACGTCACGTCGCTCCTCGCAATCGTTCGCGCAGTCGTTCTCGTACGACTGTACCGAAACCAGGTATAGCACAGTTCCCGTACGACTGTGCGACCATGGCGCCATGCCCCGCGTGCTCGACGCCGAAGAACGCAACCGCCTGGTCTCCGAGGCGGCCTGGCGCGTCCTGGTGCGCGACGGCATCCAGGCGCTGTCGGTGCGCAGGATCGCCGCGGAGGCCGGGCTGCCGCCCAGCTCGCTGCGCTACACCTTCCCGACCCAGTCGAGCGTGCGGATCGGCGCGTACGAGATGGTCGCGGAGCGCCTGATGGCCCGCGTCGCGGCGATCTCCCCCGACGACGACCGGTGGGCCAGGCTGGTGCTGCTGGAACTCCTGCCGCTGGACGCGCAGCGCCGGCTGGAGATGGAGGTCTGTCTCGCGTTCGGCACCGCGGCGATGACGGACCCGGAGTTGCGCCACACCTTCCGGAGCGTGCACCGGGACGAACGCGCGCTGTGCGAGCGGGTGGTGCGGTCCGTGCGGGTGGCCGCCGCCGACGTCCCCGTCGAGGCCGAGCGGCTGCACGCGCTGGTCGACGGTCTGGCGCTGCACCTCGTCCGGCAGGACCCGGAGGAGGACACCGGTTGGGCGGTGCGGGTCCTCGACGCTCACCTGGCGCGGCTCGGCTGACCGTCCGGCGTCCGGCGTCCGGGGGGCCGTTCACGCGGCCGCTCCCGTGACCGTTCTCCGGGGCGGGAGCGCGGGTCGGGCCGCGGGAGGGTCAGGACGTACTGCGGCTGATGCGCACCAGATCGGCGGTGCTGACGGGGGGCCTGTCGCTCGGCGGGCCGGCGGACCTCAGCCCGGCCAGGTGAATGTCCAGGTGGCGCTTCCAGGCGTGCGGAGCCACCGACCCGGTCGTCTCGATGATGCCCCGGAGCGCCCAGGCGGTCGCCAGGACGTCGCCGAGGCTGATGTCGGGGCCGATGTGCCCGTGTTCCTGCGCCTGCCGACGGAGTTCGTCGATCAGCCGGCGCAACCGGTCGGCGCCGCGCTCGATGCCGGCGCGGCCGACGAGTTCGCGGGCGTAGCCGCGGTGGTCGCTGTAGGACTGCCCGAGCACGCGCAGGAAGTGCTCCAGCCCGGTGCCGTCGCCGCGTGCCAGCGCCTTCGTGGCGGCCTCGTCGAGTTCGCCGAGGATGAGGTGCACCAACTCGTCGACGAGCGCTTCCTTGTTGGGGAAGCGGCGGTACACCGTGCCGACGCCGACTCCCGCACGCGACGCGATGAGTTCCATGGTCGCGTCCGTACCGAACTCGGAGAGGACCTCGCGGGCGGCCTCGACGATCAACTGGTGGTTGCGCGCGGCGTCCCGGCGCATCGGCCGGCCGGTGTCGTCCCGTACCGCCATGCTCACCACTTCCTTCACGGGTCCACGTGCCCGGGCCGAAGCCTACGGCGCCGGGCTGTGGGCCGGGCCCGGACGGGGACGACCGACGGCCGCCCCGATCCGGACCCGCCGGCGTCGCCGGGCCCGCGCTCCATGAGGTCCGGTCACTCCGACTTGTCGCCGACGACCGTCCCGCCCGCCACCATGGCCAACTCGCCGTGCTCCGGCTCGTCGTTCGCGCCCGCGCGGCGCCGCGCGGAGGGGATGAGGGTCGCCGCGAGCGTCGCGATGACCAGGGCGCCGGCCAGCATGGCGAACCCGTGGGTGTAGCCGGCCTCCTTGGGCAGGCCGCCGGCACCGGTGTCGGCGGTGACGATGCTGGCCATCAAGGCGGCGCCGATCGAGCCGCCGATGGTGCGGATGTTGGCGTTCATGCCGCTGGCGACGCCGGTCTGCTCCGGCGGCACCGCGTTGACGATCAGGCTGGACATGGCCGCGAAGGCCAGGCCGAAGCCGATGCCCATGACGCCGGTGGCGACGAAGATCTCCCACCTGTCCTGGTGGGCGAAGGCGAGGATGGCCATCGAGGCGACGCCGACCAGGCAGCCGATCACGACGACGGCCTTGCCGCCGATCAGCCGGGCGAGCCGGCCGGACCACATGCCGACGAAGAACATCGTGACGGTCGAGGGGAGCAGCATCAGACCCGACGCGGTGATGCTCGCGCCGAATCCGTAGCCGGCGCTCGACGGGGTCTGGACGAACTCCGGCAGGAACGCGAAGACCGCGTACATCCCGACGCCGATCAGCAGGGCGACCAGGTTGTTGGTCCACACCGCGGTACGCCGCATCATGCCCATGTCGATCAGCGGCGACGCCGAGCGCTGCTCCACCATGACCCAGGCGACCGCGAGCACGGCGGCGGCGACGATCAGCCCGATCACCTTGGCCGAGCCCCAGCCCCAGTCCGGTGCCTCGCTGAGCGCGACCAGCAGGGCCACCAGCCACGCCGACAGCAGAATGCCGGGCAGCCAGCTGATCCTGCCTTCCGTGCGCACCGGCGACTCCGGCACGAAGAAGTGGGCCGCCACCGCCGCGGCGACGGTGAGGATCATCGGCAGCCAGAACAGCCAGTGGTAGTCAAGGGCGTTGACGATCGGGCCGGCCAGCACGATGCCCAGGCCCGCGCCGACCGCGCTGAGCGAGGCGATCGCCCCGACCGCGCCGTTCAGCTTCTCCTTGGGGAACTCGTCGCGGATGATCCCGAACGCCAGCGGGAGCACGCCGCCGCCGATGCCCTGGATGACCCGGGCGATGATCATCACCGTCACGTTGGTGGCGAGCGCGGCCAGCAGCGATCCCACGGACAGGGCGACCAGGGTCGCCACGAACACGCGCTCCTTGCCGATCATGTCGCCGATGCGACCCATGATCGGCGTGAATATCGACGCCGAGAGCAGATACGCCGTCAGCACCCAGGTGACGGTGTTCTGGCTCGTGTGCAGGTCCACCGCGATCACGCCCAGCACCGGTGTCACCAGCGACTGGAGCAGCGCGTACGCGGCGACGGCCGCCGCCAGCACCGCGAATGTGACCTGATGATGTGTACGCCGCTCCGTCGTGGCCATAGAGCTCCCTCGGTTCCCGTTCCGTAAGCGGAATACTCATTCCGATCCTAGGAGGGTAGCGGATGAGGAATGGAGATTCCGCTTCGGGGTGGGGGTGTGGAGGCGCAACGGGATGAGAGGTGCGTCACAACGGAGCGGACTCGGGCGCAGCGGACGAAGAGCGCCTGGAGGTTGCCCTCCAGACGCTGCGTCGGCACGACCGGGCGCGGAGCACGCGCCCGCGGCTTTCAGCCCTCGGTGGTCCACCCCGGGATGGTGGGCAGCACCTTCTGCGCGACGCTCAGCAGCGCCGCGTCGTCCGCCGCCCCGCCGTCCGTGCGCCACAGGGTGAACTCGAACGAGCCGCCGCTGTCCTTCGCGTCCAGGGCGACGGCGAGGGAACGCGCCGGGACGCCGGGGCGGCTGTCGGAGTCGCTCCCGTCGAGCCGGAAGCTGATGCTGAGGGTGCGGTCCGCGTACAGGACCGCGGTGCGGCCCAGCACCGTCTGCCGCCGCGCGTCGTCGCCGGCCCCGAGCAGGGACGCGTACTCGGTCACCGGCATACGGTCGTAACTGGCCGCCAGGTTCACGGTGTAGGTGCTGAACTCCACGCGGGCCGAGGGCGTGGCGGTCTTGTGGCCGCCGGGAGACGTGAAGGCGCCGTCGCTGCCGCTCGCGGACTTCGCCGTCTCGCCCGGAGTGCCCAGGAGGTCGGCGAGGTCGGGACGGTTCAGCGCCTCGCACAGTTGCAGCCCGGATGCCTGTCGGGGCGCCTTCGCCGGCTTCTTCGCGCCACCGTTCGCGCTGCCCTTCGCGCCGTCCTTGGCGCGGTCCGTGGCGCGGTCCGTGGCGCCCTCCTCCGCGGCCCCCGTCGACGCCGTCGCGGAACGCCCGCCCGAGCAGGTGGCCGGCGGCGACGCGCTCTCGCCGTGCGACGACGACGTCCTCTGAACGGTCCACAGACCGACCGCGAGCACCCCCACCAGTACCACGGCCGTCACGGCCTGCCCCCACGCGCTCGCGCCCTTCGCGGGCGCGCCCTTCTCGTCCGTCATATCCCCCACCTGCGACGATCTCCCCATACGTGCTCGGGGACCCTACTTCGTGATCATCGGGCGCACAAGGCGCGGTACTCGCTGGGCGACATTCCCGTGGCGGCGCGGAAGGCGCGGGTGAAGTCGGAGGGCCGCGGGTATCCCCAGCGTGCCCCGATCGCGCCGATGGGGACCGCGCGTTGGGCGGGGTCGGCCAGATCCCGGCGGCAGCGGGCGAGGCGCTGCCGACGGATGACGTCGCCGACGGTGCTGCCGTGCAGCTGGAAGATGCGGTGCAGATAGCGCGTGGAGATGAAGTGCGCCGCGGCGAGGGCGCCCGGCGTGAGCCCCGGATCGTGCAGGTGGGCGGTGATGAAGTCGCTGATCCGCTCGAACAGTTCGCGCTGCCGCGACTCGGCCGGAAGCAGCGCCGGCCGGTCCGCGTGGTGGGCCAGCAGGGCCGCCGTGAGATCGAGCGCGGTGCTGCCGAGCCGCGCGCCGTCCGGATACGTGAGATCGGCGTGCGCGTCGGCGAGCCCGGTCAGCATCTGGCAGAGCAGCCGCCCGACGCCCGTTCGCCCCGGAAGCGCGTGTCCGCACAGCGGCGCGACGGCCCGCTCCGGCAGCGGCAGAAGGCGCCGGGGGAACTGCAGCAGCAGCACCCTGGCCCCCGCCGGGTCCGGGCCCGCGGTGGCGCTGAACGGACGTGAACTGTCGTACAGCAGCAGGTCGTCGGGGCCGAGTGCGGCGTACGCCCGGGCCTGTTCGATGCTCTGCTGTCCGGCGAGGGTCAGCGCGAGCTGGTACTGCTCGGGGTCGCACTGCCGGATGAGCCGCGGGGTGCGCCGGGAGTTCAGCGGCGAGTACGACATCACCGACAGTTGCACCGGTCCGAGGGCCATGGTCCGGATGCGGGCGCTGATCCGGTCGGGCGAGAGGAAGTCGATACGGGTGGCCATGAGGGCCTGCTGCGTGGTCTCCACCCAGGCCGCCGCCCGGTCGGAGGGTGGGAGGTGGGTGGTGTCCAGCACGGTGGTGAGCATGACGTTCCCTGGGTGGTGCCGTCTGATCGAGCCGATGTGACGGAGGGTCGCCCGTCCACCGGCCATGTATCCGATCATCGCCGGTGGGTGGCGGCCCCGAACAGTGTGGAGTGCGCCAAGTCGCGTGCGCCGCACGCTCACGCGCTTCCCGGTCCGGCGGACCGTTAACCACTTGCCGGGGGCCGGGGGAGCGGTTAGGTTCGCCCGGCCGTCCATGTCGTTCCGGGGTCCTTCCGGGGTCCTTCCGGGGTCCTTCCGGACCGGCACCGTCGTGACCAGGAGGTGTGGAGCCCATGCGCAGGAGTGACCAGCAGGTGAGTCCGCGTACCGACCGTTCCCACCTCCTCACACTCACGACGGAGACACCTTGTCGTTTCACATCACCGCACTGACCGACCCCGCGCAGGGGTCGCACAGCCGACGTCTCGCCTGGCTGGCGTCCGACGCCGACTCCATCCCCGTCGGCACGGCCTTCCTGCGGCTGTTCACCGATCCCGGGCAGCAGCACCTGGCCGAACTGACCCTCGGCGTCCACCCCGTGGAGCGGCGCGCGGGCGTCGGTTCGCGGCTCCTGGAGACCGCCGTGGCCGCCGCCCGGGACGACGCCAGACGCTGCGTGATCGCGCAGGCCGAGGCCGGGTCACCCGGCGAGCGGTTCCTGCCGGCCCGCGGCTTCCGCAAGGTCCTGACCCTGCGCTTCGCCCGGCTGCCGCTGGCCGACGTGGACGACGCCGCCCTCGCCGCGGTCGTCGCGCACCCGCACCCCGGCTACCGGCTGGCGTCGTGGCACGGCACCGTCCCCGACCACCTCGCCCCGACCTTCGCCGCCTCACGCCGGGCCATGGACGACATGCCCATGGACGACACCGACTACGGCACCATGACCTGGGACGTGGACCGGGTGCGGGCCGTGGCGAAGGCCGTCGCGGACCGCGGCGACCACCTGCACACCGTCGTCGCCCTCGACACCCGCGACGACTCGATCGCCGGCTTCACCGAACTCGTCGTCCCCGGCGGTGGATCGGGTGACGGGCAGCACTACGGCACCGCGGTGCTGCCCGAGCACCGCGGGCACGGCCTCGGCCGCTGGATGAAGGCCGAGTCGATCCGCCAGGCCCGCGCGGAACACCCCGACCTCGGCGGCCTCCTGACCGACACCGCCGACAGCAACACCCCCATGAGACGCGTCAACGACAGCCTCGGCTACACGCCCACCCACACGACCCTCCAGTACCAGCTCGACCTGTAGGAAGCCCCCCAGCAACAACCGGCCGGTCCGGACGAGCCCCCTCGTCCGGCCCGGCCGCCCGCCGCCGCGACGGCCCTCAACTCCGCCGACGGGGGCCGTACACCCGGCCGGAGAGCCGAGCCACCGTCGGACGACTACGACCGTGCCTGCGAGATCGCCGTGTCAGTGGTGCCTCGTACGCTGCGCTGGTGAGCATGAATGGTGAGTACCTGCGTGTGACACCGGCCGAGCTGGCCAGGGCGGTCACGGACCCGGACTGGGCGTTCGAGTACGCCATGGAGATCATGGAGACCGACGGCAGCAGTGCCGTCGCTCCCTCGGACGCGCGGCAGCTGACCACCCACAAGGCGTTCGCCGCCATCGCATTCCTCCTCCAACGCGCGAGCTTTCCCGTCGACATCGTTCATGGCGAACAGGCACTCACCAGCGAGGACTGGGGCTACGGGCCGGCCAGGTACCTGGACGCGGACCGGGTCAAGCTCGCGGCCGGCGCCCTGGCCGACCTGTCCTTCGAGGACTTGAGCCGGGACGTTGACCCCGAGCAGATGACGGCCGCGCAGATCTACCCGCTCCTCTGGGATGAGCCCGGTGCCCTGGAATGGGTGCGCGGTTGGTTCGACCCGCTGGCCCCGTTCTTCGGCGCCGCTGCCCAAGCAGGCGAGGCCATGCTGGTCTGGCTCGACTGAGTTCCCGCAGCTCCGCCTCGGCAGAGGTCCCTGCCGACCGCAGGTCGGCCTGATGGACCTGCTCTTCCTTGCTCCGCACGAGGTGTGCAAACTGCCCCGCCGTGAGCGGGACATAGCGCGCCACATTGACGCGCACAGCAGGGTCGGCAAGGCAACGCTCCCTCCACTCGGGCGGGACGCCTGGCCGCCGGTGCTGGGTGGCGGCCGCACGGACCTGCGGATCGGCTGCCGTCGCCATACGTCAGCAGAGCCTCGACAACAGCGTCCTCCAGCCGCCCGCGACGCAGCGATATCCCGTGTCGACCGGCCTCGTGTGCGGCCAGTCGTCCCAGCACGTCCTGAGGGGCCGTTGGGTTCCGCCCCAGCCCGGGCAACTGGGGGTGATCGAGGCTTGCCATGCGCTCAACCTGGTCGGGCTGCCGCGCGCCGGCCTTCGGGAAAAGCCGGAGCCGGTCGCGGTCGATGGGGGAAAGCTGCGGAGCGGGTGGACGCTCGGATCGGCGGGTACGCCCGTACGGCTGGCCGTCTGGTTCGACAACTGACGTCGCACGGACGGGGGGCGGGGTTCGAACGGGGCGTACAGGATGTGCGGATACGGCAACAATTCGGGGCGGCGGTGATTCGAAGGGGCGCGGGGCGAGAACCGGGTAGGTATGCGTACCACGTCATCGCAGAGCCGAAGGAAGGCCGCCGGACGGCACCCCCTGGCGCGTACGGCCCCGTTCGCCGCGGCGGCCGTCGCGATGCTGGCGCTCGGCGCGGCCGGGTGCGGCAACAGCGGCAAGGTGTCGGACACGTCCGCGCGGTCGACGTCGCCGGCGGCGAGCCCGGCGGGCGGTTCCGGTGCCGCGGCCCCGAGCGGCAGCGCGGCGCCCGGGTCGACCGCGACGGCGGGGACGGTCGCACCGCGGTCCGCCGTACCGGGGTCGTCCGCGCCGCAGTCCACGGCCGCGCGGCCCGAGGTGGCCGGCAGCCGATGCGCCGTCACCGACCTGACGATGCGGCTCGGCCGCGGCGACCCGGGTGCGGGCCAGATGTACTATCCCCTGCGATTCACGAACACCTCCTCGCGCACCTGCGTCCTCGACGGCTTCCCGGGGGTGTCGCTGATCCGCGGCGACGGCAGCACGATAGGGAAGCCCGCCGGCCGGGAGGGGCCGCGGGGCGCCGCGGTCGGCCTCAAGCCGGGCGCGAGTGTCGAGGCGGACCTGCACACGCTCAACCAGGGGGTCAACGGTGACAGTTGCTGGCGCAGACCGACCCTGCTCAAGGCGTACCCGCCCGGGTCGAAGGACGCCATGACCCTGGCCACGGGTGATCCCGTGGTCTGCGGCGGCACGTTCGACGTGGGGAGCGTCCACTGAGCCGGAGCACCGGGTAAACCGCCCGCACCCACCCGTAACCCCACCCACCCGTACCCGTGACCCTACGAGAACCCACGGACGAACCACCGCACAGCACCACGTGAGTGAAAGGCCGCCCATGACCGTCAAGGGCATCGACGTCGCGTCCTACCAGTCCAGCACCTACAGCACCTCCGGCCTCGGCTTCGTCATGGTCAAGGCCACCGAGGGCACCAGCTACGTCAACCCCAAGCACGCCGCGCAGGTCGCCCACGCCCGGGCCGCGGGCGTGGCCGTCGGCCACTACCACTTCGCCCGGCCCGGCAGCATGGCCACGCAGGTCACCTACTTCCTCCAGCACGCCGGGGTGAAAGCCGGTGACATCCTCGCCATGGACTGGGAGGACACGGGCGTGTCGGGAGCGGACAAGGACGCTTTCATCAAGGCGCTGCAGAAGGCGTCGGCCGCCCACCGGGTGCTGCTCTACTGCAACCTCGACTTCTGGCTGCACCGCGACACCACCTCCTTCTGCGGCGACGGCCTGTGGATCGCCGACCCCGGCGCGGCCGCCGGCCACCCGCGGGTGGAGCACGCCTGGACCATCCACCAGTACAGCTCGACCGACGGCATGGACCGCAACGTCGCCCACTTCGCCGACGCCGCCGCGCTCACCACCTGGGCCGCGAAGAGCACGTCGGGCGGCGCCCCGAGCTACGAGGCGTTCCCGGGCGCGGCCTGGTTCACCGCCGGCCGCAAGTCCCCGATCGTGGCCGCGATGCACGCCCGCCTGGTCGCGGTCGGCTGCGACCACTACAAGAGCACCGCGAACAAGGACGTCATCGGCTCCGGCGACATCGCCTCCTACGAGGCATGGCAGCGCAAGTACAGCACCGACCACCACAAGGGCTGGACCGGCGCCGCCCTCAAGTGGCCTCCCGGCAAGGAGAGTTGGGACGCCCTGCACGTACCGAAGGCGTGACCCGCACCCCGGCGCTGCCCGCCCGGCCGATACGGGCCCGCGCCCCCGGCAGAGGTACGGGCGCCCGGCAGAGGTACGGGCGCCGCGGCCGAGCGGGTGACGCCCACCCGCTCGGCCGTTAGCCGCGGCGCCGGACGGGAACAGCGCCACCATGGAGCCCATCGAGGCACTCGACCGGATCGCCTTCCTGCTGGAACGCGCCCTCGCACCCGCCTACCGGGTCCGGGCGTTCCGCAACGCCGCCGACGTCGTCGCCGCACTCCCGCCCGCCGAGGTCCACCAGCGCGCCCGCACCGGCCGGCTCACCGACCTCAAGGGCATCGGCAAGACCACCGCCACGGTCATCGCCGAGGCGTGCGCCGGCCGCACCCCCGCCTACCTCGCCGACCTCGAACGCGACCAGTCCGCGCCCCCCGCCGACGGCGCCGGCCGGTCACTGCGCGCCGCGCTGCGCGGCGACTGCCACGTGCACTCCGACTGGTCCGACGGCGGCAGCCCGATCGAGGCGATGGCCCGCACCGCCCGCGACCTCGGCCACTCCTGGATGGTGCTCACCGACCACAGCCCCCGCCTCAAGGTCGCCCGCGGCCTCACCGCCGACCGGCTGCTCCGGCAACTCGACGTCGTCGCCGAGATCAACGAACGCCTCGCGCCCTTCCGGCTGCTGACCGGCATCGAGTGCGACATCCTCTCCGACGGCGGCCTCGACCAGCGCGACGACCTCCTCGACCGCCTCGACCTGGTCGTCGCCTCCGCCCACTCCGAACTCCGCATGCCCGCACCCCTCTTCACCCGCCGCCTGATCGCCGCGGTGACCAACCCCCTCGTCGACGTCCTCGGCCACTGCACCAACCGGCTGATCGGCGAGGCCAAACAACGCCCCGAGTCCACCTTCGACGCCGAAGCCGTCTTCGCCGCCTGCGCCCAGTCCGGCACCGCCGTCGAGATCAACAGCAGCCCCCACCGCCTCGACCCAGCCCCCCACCTCCTCACCCTCGCCCGCGACCTCGGCACCCTCTTCTCCATCGACAGCGACGCCCACGCCCCCGGCCAACTCGACTGGCAGATCAACGGCTGCGCCCGCGCCGAATCCGCCGCCATCCCCCCACCCCGCATCCTCACCACCTGGACCGCCCCCCAACTCCTCACCTGGACCACCACCCGCACACCCCCCACGGCCCCCTGACCCCAGGCCCCCCTCCGCACAAACCACCCCCAGGCCACCCACCGCCCAGACCACCCCCCCAAGCCGCCCACCGCCCAGACCACCCCGGCCCGGGGCCCCACCCTGCCGAACCCCCCCCACCCCCACCCCCACCCCCGGCCCCCTCACCCCGGTGCGCCACCCTGGAGCCGCGGGAGAGACGGAAGCCGGGGCGCAGGGGGCGGGGTTCGAGACGTTCGTATATTTGTGGCGCGAGGAAGAATGATCAGGCAACGAAACCCCCCGCAGGCGCCGTAAATATGCAGTCTCGAACCCCGCCACCGGAGCCCCGGCGAACCTCACCGCCCACCGTCGCCGAACCTCACCGCGCCGCCCCCGCCACCTCCTCAAGCGCAGCCCGCACCAGCACCCCATTACCCTCCGCCACCCTCCCATCCGGCAACACCAACGTGTCCTCCACCCCGATCCGCACATCCAGCCCCCTCCCCGCCGCCACCCTCAACACCGGCCACGCCCCACCCTCCTCCCCATGCAGCAACAGCACCCCCCTCCCCACCCGATCCAGCCCACCCAACCCCGCCAACTCCCGCAGCAACTCCTCCGCCACCCCCACCGCTCGCTCCGGATCATGCTCGACCACCTCCCCCAGAACCCGCACCACCCGCCCCACCCCCGGCCACCCCCGCAACCTGACCGCCGCATCCGTCCCGGAGTACACCCCCGCCTCCACCC
Organism: Streptomyces sp. NPDC088194; assembly: GCF_040702025.1. Lineage (NCBI taxonomy): Bacteria > Bacillati > Actinomycetota > Actinomycetes > Kitasatosporales > Streptomycetaceae > Streptomyces > Streptomyces sp. NPDC088194. Next base: position 88,820 of record NZ_JBFBIV010000026.1, read on the forward strand.
CGATCCCCACCGACAGCAACGCGTCAGCGACGACCTCCGCCCCCTCCTCGTGCCAGTTCACCGACGCGTGATCCGGCAGCACCGACCAGGACCGCACCAGCGCGGCCCGCCGCTCGGGGTCCGGCTCGGTCCACTCCCCGGTGGTGACGCCGATCGGAACGCCGGGCGCCGACGCCCGCACCGCCGCGACCGCGGCGTCCACACTCACCGCCGCCATCGTGTCCGCCCCCTTCTCGTCCTTGGGATGGATATGGATCGAGCGGGCGCCGAGGGAGACGGCCTCCGCGGCCGCGTCGCCGAGCTGCTGGGGCGTCACCGGCAGCCACTCGCACTCGGATCGGTCTCTGGCGCCGTTCAGGCATACCTGGAGCATGGCGTGATCATCCCAGACGCTCGGCCGCGCCGGCCGGATGCCGCACGGCACCACATGACGGCGGCTCAGGTGGTCGTGCAGACCGTGCCGTTCAAGGTGAAGACGGTAGGCGGCGGATACGCGCCGCTGTTCGCCCCGGTGAACCCGAAGTCCGCCGAGTTGCCGCCGTTCGCGGCGAGCGTGGCGTTCCAGTCCACCGGTGTGGCCACCACCGTACGCCCGGACTGGCTCAGCTCGGCGTTCCAGAACCCGGTGACCGACTCGTCCGCGCCACTCGGGAAGGTGAACGCCAGCGTCCACCCGGTGATCGGTGCGGGTCCGGTGTTCGTGACGTTGACGTCCGCGTTGAAGCCGTTGCCCCAGCCGCCGGTGAGCCGGTACGACACCCGGCAGGTCGAGTCCGCCGGGGTCCCGGTGCGTACCGTCACCGGGTCCGAGGGCCGTGACAGCCGCCCGGCGGCGTCCCGGGCGAGCACGTTCCAGGTGGAGGTGGTGCCGGGCGTCAGGTTGGCCACGGTGGCGGAGGTGCCGGTGGAGGTGGCCAGGAGCTCGCTGGTGGCGCCGTCGGAGCGGTAGACCTCGTACCGGTCGGCGGTCCCGCCCGCCGAGGGGGTCCAGGAGACGGTGGCCGTGGTGGAGCCGGCCGCCGTCACCTTCGGGGCGCCCGGTGCGGACAGCGCCGACGCGCTGCCGGCGGCGGCGCGCAGCGTCAGCGTGGTGACCGAATACGGCGGCAGCGTCGCGGAGTTCGGGTCGCCGGTGGTCGAGGTGTCGATGGAGTCGGCCTCGTCGCGGTAGAGCGCGACGCTCGCGGACGCCGGGTCCGGGGTGAACCCGGCGTAGTGGAGGGCGACGTGCTGGGAGTTCGACGGGTCCTTGTTGATGAGCAGCACGCTCAGCGAGCCGTCCGCGCGGTGCACGGCGTGCGCGGACACCAGCGCGCTCGTGGTGCCCGCGCCCACCAACTGGTCGCCGGGCCGCCCGAGTTCGCTGAGCATCTTGATCGCGTAGTAGGTCGGGAACGGCGTGTTGAGCGCGGGCTCGCACACGTCCCCGACGCAGGTGCCGCTGGACAGGATGCCGTAGTCGTCGAAGTCCGTCGCGCCGTCGGGCGCGGTGCTGATCGCCTGCGGGCCGTTGTGGGTGTCCCACCAGTCCACCGTGAACACCCCGCTCTCCAGGGCGGTCAGATAGGTGTCGGCGCCGAACAGGGCGTCCGGCTGGGTGTCCTCGTCGACGTCGGAGTTCACCTCGGTCAGCGCGATCGGCAGTGCGCCCGCCCCGGCCTGGTCCAACTGGTCCTTCAGCTGGGCCAGTTCACCGGTCAGCTGGGTCGGTTCGCCGAGCATCGTGGCGGCGTCGGAACCGCCCGGGTACCAGTGCACGATCACGAAGTCGGCGTGGCCGGCGATGAGCGGGATCACCGTGTGGTTCCAGTCCGCGCTCTCCCCGGCGGCCATCACGCCGTCCGGCCAGTTGCCCGGCAGCGTCAGCACCGCGCCGACCTTCACCGACGGGTCCACCGCCTTCATCGCCGACGCGTACTGGGCCACGCTGTCCGCGTACGCCGTCGGCGAGGTGTCGGCGTGGTCGTCGGTCTCCCAGCCGGAGCCGTAATGCCCGTTGCCGTAGACCTCGTTGCCGACCTCCCAGTACTTGTCGCCGTACCCCTTGGTGACGTTGGCGTACTTCACCCAGTCCGCCGCCTCCTGCGGGGTGCCCGAGCCGTAGTTCGCGATCAGCATCGGCTGCGCGCCGATCTTCTTCACGGTGCCCATGAACGCGTCGAAGTCCGTGCCCGGCGCCACGTATCCGCCCGGCGCGGAGTTGTCCTGCCAGTGGTACATGTCGCCGTAGGAGCCGCCGGGATAGCGCAGCATCCCGACGTTCGCGGCCTGGAGCAGGTCCTGCACCTGGGGGACGTTCATCTGGTCGTCCCACACCGCGCTGTTGAGCCCGTACGCGGTGCCGGGGATGGTGCCGAACCCTTCGTCGGCGTTCACGGTCACGTCGACGGGGGAGGAGGCCGCGGGGTCGGGGGAGCCGGCCGTGCCGGTGGCCGCGGAGGTGGCGGCACCGGCCGTGGCGCCGCCGGCCAGGAGCGCGGCGCCGAGCGCGGTGGCCGACGCCATCGCGGCGAGCCGGCGCCGCCAGGGCGCGGTGGACAGGTGTCTGCGGACGAGGACAGGCACGGGGTTCTCACCTTCGGGAGGCGGGACGTGGGGGGCGTGCGGGTCTGCCGGTACGGTATGTGGGAGCGCTCCCATATTTGGCCCGGTGCGCCGCCCGTGTCAATGCTCACGACGTCCGAGCGGGTCAACTGCGTTGTGTGCAGGGTGGATTGGCGGAGGGCCGCGCGGGTGGTGGGGCGGCGCGGCTTCGCCTCAGGGGCAGTGGCTGCCGCTGTAGCAGGGCGGTACGCCGTTGCCGGTCGGCGGCCGGTACGGAGGGGTGGTGGGGACGGTCTCGGCGATGTAGGCGGAAGTGATCGAGAAGGCGACGACGTAGTGGTGGCTGACGTACGCGGACCGGGCCACCGCGTCGGTGGAGAGCGGATGCCAGGCCCGGTAGACGGTGCCTTCGCTCGCCAGCCGCGTCGGCGGTCCGTCCAGCGCCTGGTTGTCGCCGGTGCTGGCGAAGGGCGAGTAGGGGCGTCCGGCGACGCCCACCTGGAGGCGCGGCTGGGCGCGTTGGGCGGCGGTGTCGAGCGTGCCGTTCGACCGGCGGTCGTACCGCACGAACAGGGCGATCTGCTTCGGCGCGGAGGCCGACGGGCTCGGCGTCGCGGTCCCCGACGGCGGGTCGCCGCCGACCTGTCCCATCCAGGTGGCCATCGCCGTCAGCGTGCCGGGCGGCCCTCCCGACGGGGTGCCGGCCCAGCCCTGCGTGTCGATCGCGGTGTCCAACTGGTGCAGGCGGGTGTGGAGTTCGCCGTCGAACGCGGCGTACAGCACGGTGGACCGGGTGCAGGAGATCGGCGACCAGCGGTCCCCGCCGAACGAACCCTGGTTGACCGACGTGCACGAGTCCGCCACCGACGTGCCGAGCGGGACCGCCCAGGGTACGGCCGAACTCAGCTTCTTCAGCAGCGCGTTGTCGGCCCGCGCCGCGCTCGCGCCCGCCGTCCGGGTGGCGTCGGCCCGGGCGAAGGCGGCGACGTCGGGCGGCGGCCGGTGGAAGCGGTGGTCGAAATCCCACCACATGTAGCCGAGCAGCGCGCACACCAGTCCCAACGCGACCACGAAGGTGGTCGCACATCCGCGGCCCGGAGCACGTGCGCCCGGGACCGCCCCCGCCGGATGACCCATACGTGCATGGTCGTCCGCCCAGAGGGCGGCAGCGCAACGTTTCGGTCTCCATCGCGTCTCGCTCCCCGGGCGGTCCGCGGCACTCGCGGCCGACCTCCCGCCGACCTTCCGCCGAAGTCCGTTGCCCCGCCGCCCTGGTGCTACACCACGGGACCGTACGGGGTGAACCGCGCGTGGTCGTAGATCGCACGGAGTCCGGGCCGGCGGACCGCGGGCAGCCGGGCCAGCGTGTGGAGGAACACCCTCCGGTCCGGCTCGAAGCGGCGGTGCGGATGGAGCGGCGGCGGGTCGTCGCGGAGGACTCCGGCCGGCAGCCCACCGGTGACCGGGACGGCCAGCCGCTCGCGGGGGAAGGCCAGTTGGGCCCACACGTCAACTTCCAGCGGCACGGCGGCCACCGGTTCCGGCGGCTGCCAGGTCCTGCCCGTGTGCGGGTGGCGCGGCACCAGCGCGAGGGAGTCGCCGCGCTCGGGTGGTGGCAGTTCCGGTCCTGCCACCACCACCCGCCGGGGCGCGGCCGGGCCCGGTGGCCGGGGCGGCGCCGCGGCGAGCAACCGGTCGAGGGTCGGGCCGAACAGGTCCGTGACCAGGCCGCGGGGGAGCACCAGCGGCGCGCCGGCCGACGCCGCGAGCAGGTGGGCGAGTGCCGCGCCGGCCGCCGCCTCCCAGTGCGGGCTCCACGCGCCGAGCTGGTCGACCGGCGGGGTGTCGCGCCCCTCGTCGCGCCGCCTGTCCGTCACCACGCTCCAGTCCGCGGGTAGTTGAGCCGGGCCGCCGGCGGGCAGGCGGTGCACCGCGCGCGGGGAGAGCCGCACGGTCTGCCAGCACGCGCAGTCGTCGACGCGGGTGGCCACGAAGCTCCCGCAGCGGGCGCAGGCCAGGTTGAGACCGTCCCGACCGTCGATCCCCAGGCAGTAGCCGTCCAACCGTCCGGGGATGAACACGGTGCCCCGGGTGTCGCCCGGCGCCAGCACGATTCCCCCGGGCGGCCCGTAGGACAGGGCGTGCACCGGTGCGTAGACGCCGCGGGCCTCGGCCGCCTCCGCGCCGATCTCCTCCCACCGCCGCCAGGGCAGTCCGGAGGGCTCCGGGTCCACCGCGTACGTTCCCGGCTCCATCAGCGCCGGGAGCATGTCGTGGCCGTAGGTCTGATGGGCCCGGACGGGAAGGGCGACCTCTGCCACGGGCGCAGTCAGTACGGCGCCGCAGCGCCCGCACGCGAACACGTCCATGTCGTCCCCCCGGCCGTGGTGCCCGGCACGGCGCCTCCCGTCCCCCGGCCAGGTGGATTATCCGGAGCGGCCGGTCGGCCGCCAACTCCTTTTGCGTGCCGGGCGGTTCGTCCTCGTCGCGAGCTGTCCCGCACCCGGTTGCCGGTCACCTGCCGGACAGGACGTCGTAGCCGACGAAGGTGAACATCCGCTCGCCCGTGGGGAGTTCGCGGGGCTCGCTGGTGAAGTGGTGCACGCCGACGCCCTGCCGGATCTCCGGCGCGGAGGTCCAGGTCCGTTCGAAGCCGCGCTGCTCCAGCCAGTCGCAGATGCGGGGGAAGAGGTCGGGCTCCCTGCGGTTGCGGGTCCAGATGACGGAGCCGCCGGGGGCGCAGAGGCCGTCGAGGAAGCCGGTGGTGCGCTCGATGTCGGCGGCGGTGATGTTGCCGAACACGCCGACGAAAAGGACGAGTTGGGCGGGCACGGCGCCGGCGTAGGAGTCGGTGAGGGAGGCGTCGCCGGTGACCACCTCGATGTCGTGCAGGCCGAGTGCGGCGGCGGCCTCCCGTGCGGCGGCGGTGTTGCGCGGGTCGAGTTCGACCAGCCGGGCCGAGACGTCGGCGCGGCGCGGGTGGTCCGCGAGGGCGCCGAGGAGGTCCAGGCCCTGCCCGGCGCAGACGCTCACCACCCGGAACGGGCCCGGCGGAGCGGCGTCCAGGGCGGCCCTGATCCGCTCGGTGACGGTGCGCAGCCGCGCGGTCAGGGCGGAGTCGGGGGACGTGTAGGCGTCGTGCCAGGCGTGCCAGTCCATGCCCGCACCCTATGAAGCGGCCTGGCGCGGCCGCACCCGGTTATCCCGGGTACGGCCGCCTTGCAAACGGCCGGCGGGCGGTGGGGCGGTCGGCGGCTCAGTCGCCCAGCCGGTCGATCTGCCGGATCTTGTTGGTGACGTCGAGCGCCGCGACCTTGTAACTCTCAGCCAATGTCGGGTAGTTGAAGACAGCGTCCACCAGGTAGTCGACGGTGCCGCCGCAGCCCATCACCGCGCTGCCGATGTGGATGAGTTCGGTGGCGCCGGTGCCGAAGCAGTGCACGCCCAGGAGCTTGCGGTCGGTGGGGGAGACCAGCAGCTTCAGCATGCCGTGCGCGTCGCCGATGATCTGGCCCCGGGCCAGCTCGCGGTAGCGGGACACCCCGACCTCGAACGGGACGGCCGCGTCGGTGAGTTGGTCCTCGGTACGGCCGATGAAGCTGATCTCGGGAATGGTGTAGATGCCGATCGGCTGGAGGTCGGGCATGCCGTGCACCGGCTCGTCGAAGGCGTGGTAGGCGGCGGTGCGGCCCTGTTCCATCGAGGTCGCGGCGAGCGCCGGGAAGCCGATCACGTCGCCGACGGCGTAGATGTGCGGCACCGCGGTCCGGTAGTGCTCGTCCACCGAGATCCGGCCGCGCTTGTCCGCGCTCAACCCGGCCCGCTCCAGGCCGAGTCCGTCGGTCAGGCCCTGCCGGCCCGCGGAGTACATCACCGCGTCCGCGGCGATCTTCTTGCCGCTGGCGAGCACCGTGAGCGTGCCGTGCTCGTGCCGCTCCACGGCCGCGACGGTCTCGCCGAAACGGAAGGTCACCGCGAGGTCCCGCAGGTGGTACTTGAGCGCCTCGACCACCTCGGCATCGCAGAAGTCCAGCATGCCGTCGCGCTGTTCGACCACCGTGACCTTGCTGCCGAGGGCGGCGAACATCGAGGCGTACTCCATGCCGATCACCCCGGCGCCCACGATCACCATCGAGCGCGGCACCCGCTCCATGCTCAGCACGCTGTCGGAGTCCAGCACGGTGCGGTCGTCGAACTCCACGCTCGCCGGGCGGGCCGGGCGGGTGCCGGTGGCGACCACCACGAAGTCCGCGGTCACCGCCCGCTCGCGGCCGGCGGCGTCGGTGACGGCGACGGTGTGCTCGTCGAGGAAGCGGCCGGTGCCGGGCAGCAGCGGCACCTGGTTGCGGCTGAGCTGGCTGCGGATCACGTCGACCTCGCGGCCGACCACGTGCTCGGTCCTGGAGGTCAGGTCGCCGATGGTGATGTCGTCCTTGAGCCGGTAGCTCTGCCCGTACATGTCCCGCTGGTTGAGGCCGGTGAGGTAGAGCACCGCCTCGCGGAGCGTCTTGGACGGGATGGTGCCGGTGTGCAGGGACACCCCGCCCAGCGTCTGCGGGCGGTCCACGATCGCCGCCCGTCTGCCGAGTTTGGCCGCGGCGATCGCCGCCTTCTGCCCGCCGGGACCGGAACCTATGACCAGTATGTCGTAGTCGCGCACCCGCAGAGTCTGTCATCGCCGCCACGGCACCGGAAGGCGTGGGAGACGGCGGTTCGGTGACGTTCCGACGCGCGCGGCCCGCGGGTGCGGCCCACCGGAGACGCGCACGGGCGCCCCTCACCGGCAAGGTCCGCCCGTGGGGCCCGCCACCGCCCGCCGCCGCCCGCCATGAAAGCGCCGCCGCCGGGCACACGACCGGCACACGGAGCGTGGCGTGGCGGAAGGAGCACTGTGGCGAGAAGCAGGGGCACGGCGGGCCGGGCCGGGCCGACCGAGCGGGCGGCCGAGCCGGAGACCGGGCGACCCGGGCGGGGCACGCGCGCCAAGCGGCCCAAGCCGTCCAAGCCGTCCAAGCGGTCCGCGCCGTCCGCGACGGCGGCACCCCGCGCCGGCCTGCGCCGCACCCGCGCCGTGTGGAGGTTCGGCCGCACCCTGGTCCGGGCGCTGGCCGCCTCATGGGACAAGGACGTCACCGAGCGCGCCGCGGCCCTGACCTACTACGCGGTGCTCGCGCTCTTCCCCGCGCTGCTGATGACGGTGTCGCTGCTGGGCATGGCCGGCGGGCCCTCGGAGAGCAGCCTGGCCGCGGGCGTCACCACGCTGCTGCCCGCCGAGTCGCGGCCCGTGGTGGCGTCGGCGCTCCAGGACATGGCGCACGACCACCGCGCGACCCTGTCGCTGGCGATAGGAGGCGGCCTGGGCGCCATGTGGTCGGCGTCCAGCTACGCGGCGGTCTTCCGGCGCGCCCTGCACACCATGTACGGCTCCGACGAGCGGCGGCCGGCCTGGCGCACCGGCCCCCGGGTCGTGCTGACCTCCCTGACGCTGCTGGTGCTGCTGGTGGCGAGCGCGGTCTGCCTGGTGGTCACCGGCGCGATCGCGCACCGTACCGGGTCGGTGCTGCACATGAGCGGGCCCGCGCAGGCGGCGTGGCGCGGCCTGCGCTGGCCGCTGCTGCTGGCGGTGGCCGCCGCGCTGGTCCTGGTGCTCTTCCGCACCGGCCCGCGCGGCACCCGGTCGCTGCGCGCGATGGCGCCCGGCGGCGCCCTCGCGGTGGGGCTGTGGCTGTCCGGCTCGGCCGGATTCGCCGCCTACACCGCGCACATGGGGACGTACAACCGCCTCTACGGGCCGCTGGCCGGCACGGTGATCTTCCTGGTCTGGCTGTGGTTCTCCAACCTGGCGCTGATGATCGGCGCCCACTTCAACGTCGAGCACGCGCGGGCCAGGGCGGCCCGGGCCGCCGCCGCGAAGACGTCCGCAGGCGGCGGTACGGACGGCACGGACGGCACGGGCGGCACGGGCACCGCGGACGGCACGGACGGCGAGGCCGCGGCGGACACCGGCCCAGGCTCGCGCGACGGGAGCGGCGCGGTCGCCCTTCCCGGGATGGTGGCCCGCCCGCACCCGCCCGGCGGCACCGCCGTTGCGGCCACCGACCGGTGAGCGTCCACGGCGACGGGCCCCGGCCGACCGCCCCCACGGCAGTGCGGCGCCCCGCCCCCACGGCGGTCCGGCACTCGCCGACCGGCCCGTGGGTGATAGATCCGCGGGCCGCCGAGGAAGGAATGTGCACGTGATCGTCGACTGCGCCATCTACCAGGACGGCCGCCGCACCCATACCCCGGACGACCTGTCCGACGCGCTGGACCAGGCCCGCGCGCAGGGCGACTCCTTCGTGTGGGTCGGCGTGCACGACCCGACCGAGGCCGAGTTCGCCGGCATCGCCGCGGAGTTCGGGCTGCACCCGCTGGCGGTCGAGGACGTGCTCAAGGCCCATCAGCGGCCCAAGCTGGAGATCTACCCCGACGCGCTGTTCGCCGTGGTGCGGCCGCTGCGCTACCACGACGACAGCGGCACGGTCAGCGCCGGCGAGCTGATGGTCTTCATCGGCGACGCGTTCGTGGTGACCATCCGGCACGGCGAGGCCGCCACGGCCGCCGAGGTGCGCGCCGGGCTGGAGGACAGGCCGTCGGTGCTCAAGCACGGCCCGGTCGCGGTGCTCTACGCGATCTGCGACAGCGTCGTGGACGACTACCTCGAGGTCGCCGTGGAGCTCCAGGTGGACCTGGAGGAGCTGGAGGAGAAGGTGTTCGCGCCGATCGGCGGCGACTCGGCACACATCGCCGCGACGATCTACGAGTTCAAGCGGCAGGTGATGGAGTTCCGGCGGGCCAGCGGCCCGCTCGCCGAGCCGATGGCGCGGATGGCCGCCGGCGGGATGCCGTACACCCCTCGGCGCACCCAGCCGTTCTTCCGCGACGTCGCCGACCACCTCACCCGGGTCGCCGACGCCGGGGAGTCCCTGGACCGGCTGCTGTCCGACATCCTCGCCGCGCACCTCACCCAGGTCGGCGTGCGGCAGAACGACGACATGCGCAAGATCTCCGCCTGGGCGGCCATGGCCGCGGTGCCCACGATGATCGCCGGGATCTACGGGATGAACTTCCACCACATGCCGGAACTGCGCCAGGTCTGGGGCTATCCGGCGGTGCTGGCGCTGATGGTCACGGTCGTCCTGGTGCTCTACCGGCTCTTCAAGCGGCGCGGCTGGCTGTGACAGCGGGTGGGGACCGGGTATGCCCGGCCCCCACCCTTGCCCGCCGAGGCCGCCACCTCAGCGGTCAGCGGCCCTGGTACCTGCTGGCGGCCTCGACTTCTGCGGCCCCGGCACCTGCTGGCGGCCCCTACTTCTGCGGCCCCGGCGCCTGCTTGCGGCGCCTCGGCGCGCGCCCCGGCGGCTGCCTCGGCGGCTCGCGGTGGGTGATCCCCGGCAGGTCCTGCACCACCGGCCGCTCGGTGGTGAGCGTGAACGGCTTCTCGTAGTGCAGGATCTCGATCGGCGCGCCGTCGGCGAGGCAGTACGTCGCCGAGGTCCGCTTCACCTCCACCCGCAGCCGCCGGCCGCGGAAGTCCAGCCGGAAGGCGATCCTGCTGAGCGCGTCCGGCAGCCGCGGCGCGAACCGGATCGAGTCCCCGTTGAAGAGCCGCATCCCGCCGAACCCGGCCACCAGCGCCGTCCAGGTGCCCGCCAGCGCCGCGATGTGCAGGCCGTCGCGGGCGTTGTTCTCCAGGTCCTCCAGGTCCATCATCGCCGACTCGCCCAGGTAGTCGTAGGCGAGCTGGAGGTGCCCGACCTCCGCCGCGATCACCGACTGGCAGTACGCCGACAGCGACGAGTCCCGCACCGTCAGCGGCTCGTAGTAGGCGAAGCCGCGCGCCTTCTCCTCGGCGGTGAAGGCGTCCCCGCGCAGGTACATCGCCAGCACCAGGTCGGCCTGCTTGACCACCTGCTTGCGGTACAGGTCGAAGTACGGGTAGTGCAGCAGCAGCGGGTAGCGATCGGGGTCGGCGCTCTCGAAGTCCCAGCGCTGGTGCCGGGTGAAGCCGGCGGACTGCTCGTGCACCCGCAGGTCCTCGTCGAAGGGCACCGTCATCGCCGAGGCCGCGTCCCGCCAGGCGGCGGTCTCCTCGTCGGTGATCTCCAGCGCGGCGGCGTGCCGCGGATGGCGCTCGGCGGCGTCGGCGGCGGCCACCAGGTTCGCCTGCGCCATCAGGTTGGTGTACACGTTGTCGTCGCAGACCGCGCTGTACTCGTCGGGCCCGGTCACGCCGTCGATGTGGAAGGCGCCCGAGTGGTCGTGGTGGCCGAGCGACCGCCACAGCCGGGCGGTCTCCGTGAGGATTTCCAGCCCGGTCTCGGCCTCGAACTCGTCGTCGCCGGTGGTGGCGACGTAGCGCACCACCGCGTCGGCGATGTCCGCGTTCACATGGAAGGCGGCGGTGCCGGCCGGCCAGTAGCTGGACGCCTCGTCGCCGTTGATGGTGCGCCAGGGGAACGTGGCGCCGGCCAGGCCGAGTTGGGCGGCCCGCTCGCGCGCGGCGGGCAGCGTGTTGTGCCGCCACCGCAGCACCTCGGAGGCGGCCTGCGGCGCGGTGAACGTCAGCAGCGGCAGCACGAACGTCTCCGCGTCCCAGAACGTGTGCCCGTCGTAGCCGGAGCCGGTCAGGCCCTTGGCGGGGATCGCCCGCTGCTCGGCGCGGGCGGCGGTCTGCAGCACGTGGAACAGCGCGAAGCGGACCGCCTGCTGGATCTCGGTGTCGCCGTCGACCTCGACGTCGGCCCGCTCCCAGAAGTCGTCCAGGTACTCGCGCTGCTGGTCCAGCAGGCCCTGCCAGCCGGTGTCGCGCGCGCCCACCAGCGCCGCGTCGGCCTGGTCGCGCAGCGCGGGCAGCGAACGCGTCGCCGACCAGCCGTAGGCGACGAACTTCTCCAGCCGCAGCCGCTCGCCCTTCTCCAGCACGGCGGTGACGGTCAGCCGGCTGATGTCGTCCCCGGACTCCGAGGAGATCTGGGTGGTGGCCCGCGGCCCGTCCACCCGGTGGTCGGCGGCCGCCGCGACCCGCAGCTCGCTGCGGGTGGTGGAGTGGATCAGCCCCAGCCGGGTGCCGCCGGCGAAGTGCTCCTCGGAGACCAGCGGCGACTCCAGCGCCGCCGCCACCCGCGGGTCGCCGGTGGCCCGCGGGATCTCCTCGTTGGCCGCCAGCTCCGACTGCACCACCACCCGCACCTGCTCGTCCAGCGGCTCCACCTCGTAGGAGATCGCCGCCACCGCGCGCTGCCGGAAGGAGATCATCCGCACCGAGCGCACCCGCACCGCGCGCCCGGCCGGCGACACCCACACGCACTCGCGGCGCAGCACCCCGGCCCGCATGTCCAGCTCGCGCACGTGCGCGCGGGTGGTGCCGTACCGCAGGTCGAACGGCTCGTCGTCCACCAGCAGCCGGATCAGCTTGCCGTTGGTGACGTTGATGACGGTCTGGCCGGACTCCGGGTAGCCGAAACCGGCCTCCGCGTACGGCAGCGGGTGCAGCTCGTGCAGGCCGTTGAGGTACGACCCCGGCAGGCCGTTCGGCTCGCCCTCGTCGAGGTTGCCGCGCCAGCCGATGTGGCCGTTGGACAGGGCGAAGACCGACTCGCTCTGCGGCAGCAGTTCCAGGTTCAGTTCGCACTCGCGCAGCGACCACGGCGCGACCTCGTAGGCGGGATCGGTGATCACGCACTCCTCCCGATCAGGTCGGCCAGATCCTTCACCACGGTGTCGGCGCCGTGCTTGCGCAGCTCGTCGGCCTGTCCGACCCGGTCCACGCCGACCACGTACCCGAAGCGGCCCTCCCGCCCGGCGTCCATCCCGACCAGCGCGTCCTCGAAGACCGCCGCCTGACCGGGGTCGAAGCCGAGCTGTTTGGCCGCGGCCAGGTAGGTGTCGGGCTTCGGCTTGCCGCGCAGCCCCTGGTCCTTGGCGGTCACGCCGTCCACCCGCACGTCCATCAGGTGCTCGATGCCCGCGGAGACCAGCACGTCGCGGGTGTTCGCGCTGGAGGACACCACCGCGGTGCGCAGCCCCGCCGCGCGTACCGCCGTCACGTAGCGCACCGAACCCTCGTACGCGGTCACGCCGTCGGTGCGGATCTTCTCCAGCACCAGGTCGTTCTTGCGGTTGCCGAGGCCGTGCACGGTGAGCGCCGACGGCGGGTCGTCGTCGTCGCCCTCGGGCAGCTCGATGTCGCGCGAGGCGAGGAAGGTCCGCACCCCGTCCGCGCGGGGCCGGCCGTCGACGTAGGTGTCGTAGTCCGTGGTGCTGTCGAACGGCCGGAAACCGTCGCCGTCCCGGTCGTGCAGGAAGGCGTCGAACATCTCCTTCCAGGCCGCGGCATGCACCAGCGCCGTCGGCGTCAGCACACCGTCGAGGTCGAAGAGGCAGGCACGTACTCTGCTCGGAAGGCCGATCTGCGTCATGCGCACCATGTGCCCCCATCCGGCGGTCGGCATGCCCGCTCCGGGCGAAGTCCCCCCGGCTCGCCGAACGGCCCGCGGCCCTGGGCCCGGGCGCGCCGAAACCGCCCGGAGCGGCAGGTCAGCCGCCGAGCCGGTTGATCTCCGGGCTGTGCAGCACGTGCGGCCCCTGCCCGTCGAGCCGCGCCACCGCCAGCATCGCCCGGCCGAGCGCCTGCGTGGTCGTCACGTGCTTCGGCGCCACCCGGCGCAGCACCGGGTACAGCCACGACGTCGCCTTGTACATCACGCGGTACCAGCCGGTGCGGGACCGCTCGCCGTGCAGCGGCTGAATCCAGCCGGGCCGGAACATGTACGCCCGCATGTCCATCGCCAGCAGCGCGTTCTCGGTGCGCCCCTTGACCAGCGCCCAGCCCGAGCGGCCCTGCTCGGTGCTGTCGGTGCCCTCGCCGGAGACGTAGGTGAAGGTCAGCTCCGGGCGGCCGGCCGCGACCGTACGGGCGGCGGCGAGCGTGCAGTCGTAGGTGATCCGGGTGTAGTCCTGCTGGCTGTGCCCGGCCGCCGACACGCCCAGGCAGTAGAAGCAGGCGTCCGCGCCCGACAGTTCCCCGGCGACCGCCGAGAAGTCGGTGAAGTCGTCGTGGAAGACCTGCCGCAGCTTCGGGTCGGCGCGCTTCAGCGGGCTGCGGGCCACCGCGACCACCTCCGTCACGTCCGGGTCGAGCAGGCACTCCCGCAGGACGCCCTGCCCGACCATCCCCGAGGCACCGAAGAGGATCACCTTCATCGCCGGCCGTCGCCGCCTTCCGTCCGTCCCGCACCCGCCGTCGGCGACCGCGCGGATCGCGGGGCGCCACCGGACAGTGTGCCGCACTCCGCGACGCGCCGATCTTGCCGCTCCGTCAGGCGCCCTCCGTGGTCCGTCTTCGGGTTAACCCCCGGGCGAGGTACCGGCCTGCCGGATGGGGCGGCGGCGATCACCGCGCGAAGCTGGGGGAGGAGCCGCGCCGCGGGCAGGACCCGCGCCGACCCGTAGGACCCGCACCGATCTGTACGTGCCCGCACCGATCTGTACGACCCGCACCGATCTGTACGACCCGCACGCGCACAACAGCCGTACGACATCAGGGAGTCACCGTGCCCACTCGCCGCGCCACCGTTCTGTCGGCCGCCGCCGTCCTGCTCGCCGTCCCCGCGCGGGCGGTGGCGGCGCCGGGGCCCCGAACCGAGCCGGGCACCGCGGGTGCGGGCGGATCGGCCGACGAGAGCGCGACCGACGGCCGGCTGCGGCTGAAGCTGCCCGCGCCGAGCGGTCCCCACCCGGTCGGCACCCTGGCGCTGCGGCTGGTCGACACCTCACGCCCGGACCCGTGGACCGGCGGCCCGCACCGCGAGCTGATGGTGAGCGTCCGTTACCCGGCGCGCGCGATCCGCGGGTTCGCCGCCGTCCCGCAGATGCTGCCCGGGGAGGCGGCCGGCTGGACCGAGCTGAACAGCCTCGCCGACATCCCCGCGGACCGGGTGGACTGGGCCGCCACCCGCACCCACGCGCACCAGGGCGCGCCGGCCGGGGCAGGGCCGTACCCGGTCGTGCTCTACTCGCCGGGCGCCGGCGACCCCCGCTCGCTGGGCAGCGTGCTGTGCGACGACCTCGCCTCGCGCGGCCACGTCGTCGTCATGGTCGACCACACCTACGACGCCTCCGCCGTCGAGTTCCCCGGCGGCCGGGTCGAACGCTCTCTGCTGCCCGCGGAGTTCGCCAAGGCCGTACCCGACCCCGAGCACCCCGACCCGGTGAAGATCGCGGCGCTGCTGGAGAAGGTCGTCATGGTGCGCGTCTCGGACGTCCGCTTCGTCCTCGACGCGCTGCCCGGCGCGCTGCCGGCGCCGCTGCGCGCGGTGGCGGACTTCGCCCGGGTCGGGGCCTTCGGCCAGTCCGCGGGCGGCTTCACCGCGCTCCAGGCCATGCACGACGACCGGCGTATCCACGCGGCCGCCGACTTCGACGGCGTCACCTCCTACGTCCAGGACGACGACCAGGACGGCTTCCCCTCCACCCTCACCACCGACGGGCTGGACCGGCCCTTCCTGCTGGTCGGCAAGGACGGCAACACCCCGGGCACGGTGCCCTGCTGGGGCGAGCTGGTCCGGCACAGCCACGGCTGGCACCGCGCGCTGACGCTGCACGGCGCCGCACACGGCACGTACACCGACGCGGTCGTCCTGGTGCCGCAGATCACCCGCCGGCTCGACCTGCCGCGCGCCACCCTCACCGAAAACGTCGGCACGATCGCCACCCGGCGCGCCGTCACCGCCGACCGGACGCTGCTCGCCGCGTTCTTCGGCCGCTTCCTGAGCGACCGTGCTGACCACGGCCTGCTCGACGGCCCCTCGCCGCGCCTGCCCGAGGTCCGCTTCGCCTCCTGACCGCGGGCCGAACGGGCCGAACGGACCGAACGGGCCTGAACGGGCCGGCCCGCCGCGCGGGTTGGTGTGCGCGGCGGGCCGGAACCCTGGCGTCCGCCGACCGGTTCCCGCCAGGATGGCGTCATGTTCTTCACGGTTCTCGCCACGGCGGGCCTCGTCGTCGGAATCGGCGCCGCCGTCAAGGCGGTCAAAGACGAGGCCGCCTTCCTCCGGGTCCGCCGCCGGGGCGTGGAAATCCAGGCCGACGTCGTGGACAACGACGCGAGCCCCGTCGGCAACCGGAACACGTACTTCCTCACCCCGGTCGTCCGCTACCGCCTCAACGGCCGCTCCTACACGGCCGCGTTGTGCAACCCCAACGGCACACCCGGCGGTGTCGGCGCGGGCATGACCATCCTGGTCCACCCCGACCATCCGTACGCGCCCTACGACCGCTACGGCGGGATGGGCACCCAGTCCCGCAACCTGCTGCTGCTCTTCGCCCTCACGGTCGCGGACTTCGCGATGATGCTCGCCCTCCGCTGAAGCCCGGGCGGGGCGGGTCCTTGGAGTGGAGGCAAGAGGCCGGGGCCTTCAGGGACGGGACGGCGACTTGGACTCGATGCGGCCCAACGGGCTCGCGCCGTCGGCCAGTTCCTCGCGGACCGCGGTCCAGCCGGAGTCGTCGAGGCCGAGGGTGTGGCGGAAGTAGGCGGTGGTGGCGCGCTGGATCAGGGCGAGCCGGCCGGGGTGCTCGTCCGTGGTCTCCCTGGCCTCGTAGCCGGGGATGCCGCCGAGCGAGTGCTCCGCACCGAACAGGGTGAGCAGGCTCTTGTCGCCCGGGCTCAGGACGTACGGGTCGGCGAGCCAGTCCGGTCCTCGGACGGTCATCGGGGAGTCGTCCCGGTCCCCGGCGACGACGAGCGCCGGGGCCGCCATGTGCGTGAAGTCCGCGTTCATGAAGGGGTAGTTCTCCGCGGCGAACGCCGACAGGTCGGCGCCGCCCCGTCCGGCCGTGGCGAGCAGCACGCCCGCCCGCACCCGCGGGTCCGACAGGTCCTCGCCGGTGCCGCTGTCCGGATCGAGGACGCGCAGCCCCAGCAGGTTCCCCGCGGTCTGGCCGCCGAAGGAGTGCCCGGCCGCGGCGACACGGCTCCGGTCGACCCGCCCGCCGAGCCCGGGAACGGCGGCTTCCAGCAGGTCGAGCCGGTCGAGGACGCGCTTCACGTCGGCCACCCGGTGCCGCCATATCCGCGGGGTACGGGGATCGTCGGCGGGAAGGCCCACGGTCCGCGAGTCGAGGTGGGTGGGTTGCACCACCACGAAGCCGTGCGCGGCCCAGTAGTCGGTCAGCGGGCCGTAGCCGTCCGCCGACGAGCCGAAACCGTGCGAGAAGACGATGACCGGCAGGTCCCGCCCGGACACCGGCGCGGTCACCCGCACCCGCAGGTCCTCGCCGCGGTCCGGCGCGTCCAGCGCGATCGGCTTCACCGAGACGATCCGCGGGGTGCGCGCGCCGCCGACTGCCCCGGTGGGCGTCGGGTGGGTGAGGTCGCTGCGTGTCGGGTCAGCGTGCGGCGGGTCAGCGTGCGTCGGGTCGGATTTCGTCCGGTCGGTCTTCGTCCGGTCAGGATGTGTCGGGTCGGGATCGGAGCGCGTCATGGCGGGGTTCCTCTCGGAATGCGGTGGACGCCGGCGGGGGCCGCGGGAGGCGGGGTGCCTCGGGTCGGCAGGTCGGCGGGGTCGGGTCGTACGGGCGAGCGGCGGCCGCGCGGTGTCGGGGCGCGCGGGTGCCGCCAGGTCCGGCGCGTACGGCGTACGTGCGGTCGGCGGCGCGCCCGGGTTGGTCGCCGGCGCCCGGATCTGCCATCATGAATAAACGGGACGCCGTCCCGATTGACGATACGGGACGCTGTCCCGGTTAGCAAACCCCGTAAGCGGAGAGAGGGTGGGCGCGATGGGCGAGGGTGACCAGGGCGAGGGCGCGGGGCGCGCGGCGGCCCGGCCCAAGCGGGCGGACGCGCGGCGCAACGAGGAGAACCTGCTCGACGCGGCCGCCGCGGTCTTCGTCACCTCGGGCGTCGAGGCGCCGCTGCGCGACATCGCGGCGAAGGCCGGCGTCGGCACGGCCACGATCTACCGCCACTTCCCGACCCGGGCGGACCTCATCGTCGCCGTGTACCGGCACCAGGTCGAGGCCCTCGCGGACGCGGGCCCGGCCCTGCAGGAGTCCGCCGCGACCCCGCACGCCGCGCTGGGCCGATGGATCGACCTCTTCGTCGACTTCCTGGTCACCAAGCTCGGACTCGCCGCCGTGCTCCAGTCCGACGACCCCTGCTTCGACCCGCTGCACGCCTACTTCCTCGACCGGCTCCTGCCGGTGTGCACCGAGATCCTCGACGCCGCGGCCGCCGCCGGCGAGATCCGTCCCGACGTGGACTCCTACGAGCTGCTGCGCGGCGTCGCGAGCCTGTGCGTGGGGGCCGGCGGTCCCCGCTACGACACCCGCCGGCTGGTCGAGTTCCTCATCGCGGGGCTGCGCCGGCCGAGCTGAACGCCGGGAGGGCGTGGCGCGGTTGGCGCGGTGCGGGGGCGTTCGCGGTTCCGGCGGTGCGCCGTCCGGCGGTTCGGCTTCCGGGGCTGCGCCCTACGCGGGCTGGGCCGTACGCGGGTCGAGCCGTGCGCGGGTCGGCCGTGTGCAAGCTGCGCCGTACGCGAGCTGAGCCGTATGCGCTGCGCCTTACGCGGCGGGCGGCGCGACGGTCAGGGTCGGACCGCCGTCGGGCGGCGGATCTCCTCCACGGCGGTGACCAGCGGCGCGAGCTGCGGGTCGGCCGCGGCATGGTCGAGCGCTTCGCGCAGGGCCGCGTTGTTGGTGGGGCGGGCCGCCGCGAGCAGGTCGCGGCCGGCCGGGGTGACGTCGGTGTAGATGCCGCGCCGGTCGGTCGGGCACAGGTAGCGGGAGAGCAGCCCGCGCTCCTCCAGCCGCGTCACCAGGCGGGTGGTCGCGGACTGGCTGAGCACCACCGCGTCGGCGACCTGCTTCATCTGGAGGTGGCCGCCGTCGCCGTCGTGCTGCCGGCTGAGCACGTCGAGCAGCGAGAACTCGCGCACGCTCAGGCCGTGGCCGGACTGCAGGGCCCGCTCGATGTGCGCCTCGATACGGCCGTGCAGCAAGGACAGCGCGCACCAGCTGTCGGCCAGGGCGGTCAGTGCCGGGTCGGTGGCGGTCATGTCCACCATCATAGCGCGCTTGCAGATAACCAGCGCGTGCAAGTATTGTGGGCGCCTGATAACCGCGCATGCCTGCTAGTCGGCGGGGCGTGCCGCCCTGCCTCCCCTTCGAAAGGCCCTTCCATGCCCCTCGCGCTCCTGGCCCTCGCCATCGGGGCCTTCGGCATCGGCACCACCGAGTTCGTCGTCGTCGGCCTGCTCCCGCAGATCGCCGGCGACTACGGCGTCTCCGTGCCCACCGCGGGCCTGCTCGTCACCGGGTACGCGCTCGGTGTCGTCGCGGGCGCCCCGCTGATGACCGCGCTCGGCACGAAGGTCTCCCGCAAACGGATGCTGATCCTGCTGATGGGGCTGTTCGTGGTCGGCAACCTGGTCTCCGCGGTCGCGCCGGTGCTCGCGGTGATGCTCGTCGGCCGGGTGATCGCCTCCCTCGCGCACGGCGCGTTCTTCGGCATCGGCTCGGTGGTGGCCTCGGAACTGGTCGCCCCGCACAAGCGGGCCGGCGCGATCGCCATGATGTTCACCGGGCTGACGGTCGCCAACGTCGTCGGGGTGCCGCTCGGCACCTTCGTCGGGCAGAGCGCGGGCTGGCGGATCACGTTCGTGCTGGTCGCCGGGCTCGGCGTGCTCGGGCTGCTCGGCGTGGTGAAACTCGTCCCCGACCTGCCCAGGCCCGAGGGGGTGCGGCTGCGGCACGAGGTCGCGGTGCTGCGCAAGCCGCAGGTGCTGCTCGCCATGGCGATGACGGTGCTCGGCTTCGGCGGGGTGTTCGCCGCCATCACCTACCTCGCGCCGATGATGACCGACGTCACCGGGTACGCCGACGGCTCGGTGACCTGGCTGCTGGTGCTGTTCGGGCTCGGCATGGTCGCGGGCAACCTGGTCGGCGGCCGGTTCGCCGACCGGCACCTGATGCCGATGCTGTTCACGGCGCTCGGCGCGCTCGGCGTCGTACTGGCCGCGTTCACCGTCACCGCGCACGACAAGACCGCCGCCGCGGTGACCGTCTTCCTGATCGGCGCGCTCGGCTTCGCCACGGTGCCGCCGCTGCAGAAACGGGTGCTGGACCAGGCGTCCGGCGCGCCCACCCTCGCCTCGGCGCTCAACATCGGCGCCTTCAACCTCGGCAACGCGCTCGCCGCGTGGCTGGGCGGCCTGGTCATCTCGGCCGGCCACTCCTACACCGCCGCGAACTGGGTCGGCGCGGCGCTCACCGCCGGGGCGCTGGTCCTGGCGCTGATCTCCGCCGCACTGGAGCGCGGGCAGCACACCACGGCCGGACGGAGCCGTAGGGTGACCGGCCGCAGGGTGGCGGGGTCCGAGGCCGCGCCGGAGTCCGAGGCGGCGAAGGAATCCGTGGCGGTACGGCCGGGGGCGGACGCCGGTCAGGCCCCGGCGCGGCCGGAGACGTCGAGCGACAGCGCCGTGGAGTGGGCCGCGAACCCCAACTCCCGGTAGAGGTGCTCGGCTTCGGGCGTGGCGTGCAGGTCCACCCGTGTCACGCCGTTCGCCGCGAACCAGTCGAGCAGCGCCTCGGTCACCGCCCGGGCGTAGCCGCGCCCGCGGTACTCCGGATCGGTGCACACGTTGAAGATGAAGCCGAACCGGCCGGCGGGCGACGACGGCGAGGGCAGCCGCTGCTCGACGGTGCCCACCGCGCACGCGGCCAGCCCGGCACCCTGGTCGGCGTCCACCACGAACACCCCGGTCGCCGGGTCCGGGACGGCCAGTTGCCCGGCCAGCAGCCGTCGCGCCTCGGCCTCCCACGGCCCGGGCGCGTCGGTCCCGGTCATCGCCGCGAACATCACCCGCCGCAGCCGCACCACCTCGGCCACGTCTCCGCGGCCCCCGTTCCGTACCGCCATAGGGACGGCCTCGCATGTCGTACGCGCCCCCGCGGCGGGGGCCGGCTCACCAGTCACACCGCGAATCTAGCGCCGTGGCCGGAAAGGTTCACCGGTTCGCGGCACCCGGCACCGCACCGGAGACCGCGAACCAGGCAGACCTTTCCGGCCACGGCACCAGCGATGCAGCGATCCGGATGCGCCGGTGGGACGGCGCCCCTCGGGGGTGGAGGGGCGGCCCGCTCGCGGACGGGAGCCCCGGTCCGTGGAGGGGGCGCCGATCTTGCGGGCGCGAGCCCTCGTCCCCGGCAGGGGAACCCCGTTTCCGGAGAGGCGCCCTGATTCCGGGGGAGTGGCGGGGCGGGCGGGCCGCTCAGTCGCGGCGGTCCTCGGTCCCGTAGCCCAGGGCCTGCACGACGGCCTGGACGTTCGGATAGACCTCGTCCGGGGGAAGGCCGGCCACCCGGTCGACGAGCGTGTCCGGTGCCTGGTGGCGGTGGAGCGCGCCGAGCAGGGCGCCGCGGCGGGCCGGGTAGACGCTGCGGTCGAGATGCCTGGCCAGGTCGCTGCGCACGTAGACGCCCTGCGGCGTCATCCCGGCCGGTGCGGCGCCAGCGCGGGCGGGCGCGGTGAGGGTCGGGTCCTGGTCGGAGGGCTGGGGCTCGGCGAGTTCCTCGCCGGCCTGCATTGCCCGGTTCGCCTTCAGCGCGACCTGCGTCTCCCTCTTCAGTTCGTCGTCACGGGCGAAGCCGGCCTTGTTGGTTCCCTGGTCCGTCATGCGGTGATGGCCTCCCTTGTCGATCGCCGGGCCGCGCGGCACGTCCACCGCGCCCCCGGCCGGGGCTTGGCTTCATCGGGTACCCGACCGTTACGTCCCGAAACCACCCCTGCCGCATCAGCCCCAGGGGCCACCCGCCCCAGCCGTCGCCCGCCCCTGCCGTCACTCGGCCCGGCGCCACTCGGCCCGGCGCCACTCGGCCCGGCGCCACTCGGCTCGGGCGCCACTCGGCCCCGCCCGGGGCAGGTCCGGGCGGGGCCGAGGGGGTCAGCCGGCCGCCGTCCTCACGGATGCGGCCCTACGGCGTCGCGGTCAGCTGTGCTTCCAGGTCACCGTGAAGTTCTCGCTCGACGACAGCGCCGAGGTGGTCGCCTTCGTGGTGCTGCCCGAGGCCATGTTGATCTGGTCGGGCGAGAAGCTGCCTATCGGCTGGCCGTTGGCGGTGGCGTTGGTGAACGACGCCGTGCCGAAGTTCGCCAGCGGGAGCACGCCGGTGGAGCTGGACGGCGCCTCGGCGATGATCTCGGCGGACGCGTTGGACAGGCCGCTCTGCGACTTGGTGGTGGTCTTCGTCCATCCCTGGGTGGTGTCGGAGAGCGTGAGCGTGTACTTGGTCCCGCTGACGCTGACCGTCGAGGTGAAGTGGTCGCCCGCCTTCACGGTGTTGCTGTAGTTCACCGGGTACGCCGGGTACATCTCGTACCAGGCGTAGTACTGGGGGCTGCCGCCCGAGCAGTCGCCCTCGCTGCCGGTCTGCTCCACCGAGTTGCTGCCGTCGCCGTCCAGGCCGATCCAGAACGACGAGTAGGCCGTCGAGCCGGAGCAGCTGACCGCCGGCTGCACCCAGCTGGACGAGACACTGGTGAAGGTCCGTCCGGTGGCCGCGTAGCCGGCCCAGTTGGAGCTGGTGCTGTGCTCGATGCGGCCGTCGGGGCCGATGACACGGTGGCTGCCGACCGGCGCCTGGAATACCGTGGGGGCGGCGCTCGCCACGGCCGGGGCGGTGGCCAGGGCGGACAGGACCGCCGCGCTGACGGCTGTTGCGGCGGTGAAGCGCTTGGTTGCCGACATGCTGCTCCTTCTCGCGGATCTCGCGGTGCAGGCGTGTAACCGGCGGCGGTCAGTGGGGTTAGCGTGCCGCCAGTGATTGACAGTGTGCAGACAATCACTGACGCGGAGGCACCCGTTCGTGCCAACGATCGGCAAAGACCGCGCCAAGTGCGCCTCGGGAAAAGGGGCGTTCGGTGCTATGTCGGGGTAATTCGCCTCGCCCGGCGGGGAGATGGCGACCAGGAAACGGACGGCCTGCCTCCGCTCCGGCCGCTCCCTACGAGGACCCCACCGCCGCAGTGCGCGAGCGTCCCTTGGGGGAGGTCTCGATCGGCTTGATCGGTAGGGTGGTTGCTGTGATGGCGAGGGCGAAACGGCCGGCCCTGGACGGGTGGCGGCCAGAGGAAGGGGCCTTCACGTTGTCCACCGAAGAGGACCCGGTCCTGGAGCAGGTGACGCCTCTGCTCGAACGCTTCAGGTCCGATGTCGAAGCAGTGGTGCCCCTGGTCGCCCTCTGGGCGCACGGATCGCTGGCCCTGGGGGACTACCAGGTGGGACGCAGCGATCTCGATCTGGTGGCGCTGGTCGGCGCGGCGCCCACCGACGCGCAGCAGGAGGAACTGCGGTCCGTCCATGGACGTTTGATCGCCGAGGTCCCCCTTGCCCGGACCCTGCACTGCACCTACGTGCCCAGGGGAGCGGAGTCCGATCCGGCGCGGGCGCATCCGACCTGGGCTCAGGGCGAGTGGTTCGAGCGTCCGGTCACCCCTGTGAGCCGACGCGAACTGGCCCTGGGAGCAGCGGTCTTGAGCGGACCGCCGCCGGGCGGCCTGCTGCCCGAGGTGAGCGACCAGGAGCTGGCCGGCTTCGTCCGTGCCGAGTTGGCGGACTACTGGCTGCGTGTGACGGGCGACGCCAAGGCCGCGCTGTGGCTCCAGGACATCTGGGTGGACCTGGGGATGCTGACCTTCGCGAGGGCATCGGTGACCCTGCGCGACGGCCGGTTGATCACCAAGCGCGAAGCCCTCGAAGAACTGCGCTCCCTGGGAGCGCCGGCGGAGGTCGTCGACGACATCCGTCGACGCAGGTACCGGACGGACCTCCTGGCGGACCCGTCCGGGTCCGCCGGCTGGCCGGCCCGACGCGCGGAACTGGCCCGGGAGTTCGTCCGCACCGGGATCACCCGCCTCCTGGCGCACCAAGGAGGCCCGCCACCGGAACCGTCCGCGGACACGGGTCCTGCGCGTTGATCCCGCCGGCCGGGCGAAGAGCGGGCGTGTCCGCTGGGAGCGTGAACGCGTCCGGCTGACAGAGGCGGGCCGGGCGCGTGCTGCCGGAGGATCGGGGCCATCCGACCCGCGGCCGTCGCCGCCTTGCCAAGGAGGTCCCCGTGTTCATCGCGATCCTCGACTTCAGGACCGCCGCCACCGACCGGCCCGCTGTCCTCGCCCGATTCGACGGGGAGGCTCATCGGGTACGCGCCATGCCGGGCAACATCGCCTTCCGGGTCTACGCCGCGCGTGAGGACGACGTCGCAGTCGCCGTGGTCCACGAGTGGGACGACGAGGCGTCGTTCGCCGACTACCTGAGGTCGGACTCCTTCGCTCGACTGAGCGAGGCGATTCGGCCGATGATGACCGGAGTGCCGGTGAGCCGGCGCTTTCGCGCCGACTTGCTGGAGACGGTGGCGTGACCGGCGGCGCGACGGACTCCTGGGATCGGGCTGTGCGGGGCTGTCGATGACCCGGAGGGCGTACGCCTTCGTCCGCACGTTCGCGCCGGAGTTCGCTCGCGACCTGTGTGCGGACCGCCATTACCTGCTCTGCGCCTCCGCCGGAACAGCGCGAAGACCGTCAACGCGACCGCCGCCACCGCAAGCCCCACGGCC